>DASRKV010000392.1:0-10565 GCA_035648795.1 Opitutaceae bacterium | reverse complement strand
CCAGGGGTCGGTGTTGACCGGGAAGCCTGCCTTGAGACCGGAGCGCCAGATGACATAGACGCGGTTGTGGGCGTCGACCAACAGGGCGCAGCGGCCGACCCCGATGCCCGGCATGTCTTCGGAAAGATTTTTCGCCTCGGTCCAGGTTTTCCCGCCGTCGGCGCTGGCGCGATAATAGGCGGCGAGGGCATACGTCGTGCGATGTTTCTCGACGAACGCGACGTGAATGATGCCGTCGGGCCCCACGGCGATCGACGGGCTGTAGATTTCCGTGTCGTGTTGCGAAAGTTTGATGCCATCGATCGGCTTGCCGTTCTTCTGCGTCACGGCGTGGTTGACGACGAGCGCGGACTTTTCGAGCGGCACGTCGGGCATTTGGACGGCGGGCATCGCCGTGGGCGGCGGCTGGGCCGCGGCCGGCGGCGCATGATCGGTCGTGCGCACGGGCGCCGGCGCGTCGCCGAAGCCGGGCAGGGTGGGTGGCGGCGCGACATCGGTGGGCTTCGGGCCGACCAGTTTCGCGACTTCGTCCGGCGGCAGGGAGTTGGCGAGTTTGAGGCTCTGCATGAACTGGCTGGCCTGCGTACCGTGCTGCTTCCAGCTCTCTTCGCTGGTGGTTTGAAATGCCGCCAGGTCGAAGCGGTCGCCGCTGTGGCCGCCGAGGTACCAGTGAAACGTGTGCAGGGCACTGGTTTCGCTGCGCAGGCTGCGGGTGAGCACGTCGGAGCCCTCCTGTGACTTCCCCGGCTGGGATCCGGTGTCGGCTTCGATCTTCACCGTATCTTTGGCCTTCTGGTCCGCGGCGACCGCGGTGTTGAACTGCTGCGTGAAGTCGGCGCCGGCCTTGGCGCCTGCAAAGAGCGTGAGCGTGCAAAAATCGCCGGGCGGTTCGTCGACGGAGAAAATCAGGGCGCCGTCCTTTTCGGTGCGGGTCCACGTGTGCGCGTCGGGCGTTTGGAAAAGCCAGTTGCCGAAACGCGCATCGGGCTTCGGTTTTGCTGGGGCGGGTTGCGCGAACGCAGCCGGGCCGAAGGCCGCGATCGCGACAGAAGCAAACAGGAACCACGTACGGTTTGTCATGGGGAGACCTCGAATAGCGGGCGACTGGCGGCCGGTCGGCGAGCGTCGCAGGCCGGCGGATTTGACCGCCTGGATCCGGCGGTTGAAGCCTTCAGTCAGGACGTTGAGAAATCCGACATCTGCGCCGGTGCTCACATGCGAGAAACGACACAATTGCCGGATACAGAAAAAATCGCAAACGATGCCAAAGAGATTAGCATCCCCACGCATGCATCGAAGCCGGTATTAGCCGGCATTTTGCAGGAAAGAGGTGTCCGCGTCCCGGTGAAACGTCGAAACTCGGTGATTCCGACCTCATCCAACGGCATCGTTGGCTGAGGCGGTTGCCTGAAGGCGACGCGCGGGCGCTCAGCGCCGGCTCTTGTCGTTGCCTCCGCCCTGGCGAGCCGGACGGGGATTATTCGGAATCGACGGAATCGGGCGCGGCGCCGCCCGTTGAACCGGGGCAGCGTGTTGAACCGGGGCGGTATGTTCCGGCGCGCGGCTCCGCTCCGGCGCAGCGTGTTCCCGGCGGTTATCTTCATCCCGGTGATCCCGGTCTGGGCGCCCGTAGGGTGGCGCGACAAAGATGCCTCCTTCGACGTCCACCCCGCCGGTGTCCCAAGGCCCGACGTAGCCGTAGTCACCATAAACCGGCGTATAGCCGACTCCGGACACGGCGACACCCGCGCATCCGCCCAAAACGAACGCGATTGCCGGGAGCGCGAGCAAAGTGAGAATACATTTGGCGGCGGGCTTCATGGCTGCTCCTCGGGTAGAGCCGACTCCTGCACTTGCACCAAACCGATGACGGCGCCCGTTGGGTCGGCGATCACCGCGCGCCAATGCTCGGTCGGAGCGTCGCTCGGCGCGACAAGGACCCGGCCACCGAGGCTGAGCGCTTTGGCCGCGGCCGCCTTCACGTCCGCCACCCGGACGAGCAGAAGCCAGCCGGGCCGGGCCTTCGGGCGCGGGGGCACCGGGGCCACGCTGGCCCGCGAATAACCACCGCTGGCGAGGACGAACACGTCCGGACGATCGCCGCGACTGTCGGGCAAGACCTCCCAGCCGGCGATTGAAGCGTAAAAGCGACCTTCGGCGGCGGGATCGCGCGCGAAAAGCTGGGCCCAGGTCCAGTCGCCGGTGTCCGCCGCATACTCGCCCGGATCGCCGGAACTCGAGTGGAGGAGCCCGAGTTCAGCACCTTCGGGATCGATCAGAATCGCCTGCGTTCCGCGCCGCGGCAGATCCTTCGCGGGGAACAGCACGCGCCCGCCCGCGGCCGTTGCCGCCGCCAGCGCCTTTGCCACGTCGGGCACGGAAACATATCCCACCCAGCGGCCATGGACCGTATCCGGCATGCGCGAAGGCCGATGGGCAATGCCCGCGACAGGCTCGCCCCCGTTTGCCAGGACGACGTACGAATGGGTGCCGGAAGGCATCGTGCGCTCGATCGTCGTCGCCTCCCAGCCGAAGAGGCCCGTATAAAACGTTTGCGCCGCCGCCGGATCGGCGGTGAACAAATCCGCCCAGACGAACTTGCCGGGGAAATGCTCCCCCGTGGGCGTCGTATCGCTCAGGGGAGGAAAATCAGCAGCGCCGGCTGTAGTCACGGCGCCAAAAAGAACCAAGCCCAGGGTCTTCGCGGACATCTTTGCCATAAGACAACCATGCATCGGTCCCGCAGAAGTGCCAATCGCGAAGACCTGGGGTTTTATACTACCATCCTGCTCTTTGACTGAAGCCGTCATTCGGCGGGCGGTGCGCGACCCGGCACCGGATTCCGCGCGGCTGCGCCCCAAGCTTTGACGAGGAGCCGTAATGGATCTACTGTTTGCACGCAGAAAACAAAAAGAGGCGGGGGCAAACACACGTGAAAACAAAACGCTTGGGACAGACCGGCTTGAAAGTTTCAGAGATATGCCTGGGCACCATGACCTTTGGGGCGCAGGCGGACGAGGCCACCGGCTTCGCGATCATGGACCGCGCGGCGGCGGGAGGCGTCAACTTCATTGATGTGGCCGACGTCTATCCGGTGCCGGCCGGGCTGGAGACCTCCGGGCGCACCGAGGAGATTGTCGGCAAGTGGATCAAGAGCCGGCGCGACGACTTCGTACTGGCCACCAAGTGTCGTGGCAAAATGGGGCCGCATCCGTGGGATGAAGGGCTTTCGCGCAAGCATATCCTGCGCGCCGTCGAAGACAGCTTGCGCCGCCTGCAGACGGACTACATCGATCTTTATCAGACCCACTTCCCGGACCCGGAGACTCCCATCGACGAAACCCTGCGCGCTCTGGACGATCTGGTCCGCAGCGGCAAGGTGCGCTATATCGGCTGCTCCAATTACCAGGCGTGGCAGTTGACCAAAGCGCTCTGGACCAGCGACCGGTTGAACCTGGCGCGCTACGATTGCGTGCAATCGCGCTATAACATCCTGTTCCGCCAGATCGAGGACGAGGTGCTGCCGTTATGCCGTGACGAGGGGGTCGGGGTGATCACCTACAATCCGCTGGCCGGCGGCTTCCTCACCGGCAAATACCGCAAGGGCGCGGCGGCAGATCCGGGCACACGCTTCGATGTGTTCAAGGGCCGGACCCAGCTTTATCATGACCGCTACTGGCAGGAAGCCCAGTTCGACGCGGTCGAGAGGCTGAAGGCGTTCTTCGCGGCACGGAACAAGCCGTTGGCGCAGGTGGCGGTAGCCTGGGTGCTCCGGCAGACCGGGGTCACCTCCGCTATTCTCGGGGCGAGCCGGCCGGAGCATTTGAATGACACCCTGCCGGCCACGGATGTTACACTCGACGCCGAAGAGTTGGCCGCCTGTGACGAGGTCTGGTACCGGCTGCCCCGCGTGCGCGACCCGAACATCGCCCTGCGCTGATTTCGCTTCCGGCCTGGGCCAAGACTGTCCCGTGTGAGTCGGGATGTTTTCTAATCTGCGCGCGAATCCAGTCACTGCCTGGGAGGCGCCCGCCTGCCGGCTGACGCGGCACCGGATGCTATCGTTTCTCGTAGACCATGGTGACGTTGTCCTCGCCCAGGAACGAACTGGTGAATCGCTGAATCGTCGCGATATCTCCGTGCTCACCCAGGCTCCACGTGTCCTTCATAACCAGCTTGGAACCGGGCGGTCCCCAAACCAGTGAAACCGTCGACTCCATCACGAGTTGACGGCCGTCGGCGGACATTCGCGCGGTCGTGAGGCGCGGCGAATTCATGAAGACCGACTTAGATTCCGCCCCGTCGAGGGTTAGCTTCTCTTCGGTTGTCTGATCGTCCGCATACTCGAGGATGCGGGTGGTCCGGATCGTCAGGTCATTGCCATGCTGGACGACCTCCAGCCGCGCCGGCGCAAAGGCCGCCCCCATCCGTCCCCACACGCTCTTTCCCTCGTCCAGGACCCAGGTTCCCGAGAAGTCGGCCGGCGCCCGCTCAAACTTCAGGGGCGGCAGGCCGGAGGCTTTCCGGACCGGCATCATCGCGTTCCAATAGGCCGGGTCCTCGAGGCTGAGGATGTGCGGATCGTGCATGAGGGCGGCATACTGCGGCCGCGGAGTGTTCCGGACCATGCCGGTCCAGACGCCGTAATAGACCCACCGGGGCTGCTTTTGCAGAATCTCCGGCGTCGGCGGACTGCCCACCTCGTCAAGCGCCAGCGGTTTCCCTTGGGACAGCGCCACCAGGCTATCGTAGTAGGACTGCGCAAAATCATTCCGGTAGACGTCGAGGGCCAGGACATCGATGTAGTTAATGCCGGGAAAATATTGGGCGTGTTCCTGCTGCGGCTTGTTGTCGACGCGATCCATGCTCCACACCCAGATCAGATTGTTGAGATGTTGCTGGTTCACCAGCCGGTCGAAGAGCTGTCGGTAGAGGGCGGCGGTACTGTATTTTCCGGTCCGTCCGCCCCACCAAAACCAGTCGCCGTTCATTTCGTGGTACGGCCGCCACAGGACGGGTACGTGGGCCTCCTGGAGCTGTTTGAGGAAGACCGCGATGGCGTCCACCTGGGCGCACCAATGCTCATAGAGCGCGGTGCCCGGGGTGAGCACCTCCTGGAATTGTTCGTCCGTGAGCCGGCCCTGGACGCTTGCCAGTCTCTTGGGATCGCTGCCCGGCAGCGGCCGGAAGGTCACTGGTTCGTCCGCCGTGGGCGGCACGGCGTGCCAGCACAGGTCCACGAGCGAACCGCGGCGGTACTGGCGGATCGCCTCTTGCACGATATCCGGCCGGGCGAGGTAGGAGTCGGTGTCGCCCGGCTTGGCGAAGCCGAAATCGGAGGCAAAGATCGCGGGGGTCTTGCCGATGTATCGGGCCGCGAACTCGGAGTTGCGGCTCCTGGTGTTCGGAAAGTTGTGTTGACCGGTCAGCGTGTATTGGCCCGAGAGGTCATGCAGCATCTGGAGCACCGCCCGGGCCTCCGGCGAGGCGTTGGGGCTGACCGGCTGGACGTTTTCGCTCCCGTCGGACAGCGCGGGCCAGCCGAGGAAAAGAGGGACGAGGACGAAAAAGACCGCCGGGCGCCGAAGTTTCATCCGGCCACAGTTACCAGCCGCGAAAAGCTGTCAACGGCGAGGAACTCGTGGCGGCGGCGATCGCCCGGCGCGACCGCCTGACCTGGAGGCTCTTTCGCGCCGGGACCAGCGGACGGCCCGGCCGTCGGTTCCGACCGCGGCTAATCGGAGCGGGCCAGAATCTTCTTTTTTTGCGCCTGGAACTCGTCCTCCGTGAGGATGCCCTTCTGGCGCAGTTCATTGAGCTTGGTCAGCTCGGCGTAGAGGTCGCTGGACGCCGGAGCTGCCCGTTCGGCCGACGCCACCGGGGCGGGCTCGCTGGTCGGCGCCGGTTCACTGTTCAGGGCCGGGTCTCCCGATTTGAGCGCCATGAAAACGATCTTGGCCGAGGACATACCGCCGCCCCAATATGGCTGTCCCGCCGTGACGGAAACTACTTTCATGACTTTGCCTTGGGAATCGCAGAACTTGGTGGCTTCCTCCCTGGCTTGAGCTGCCAGTTTCTCGGGGTTCCGGGAGAAGGCGGTCGTGGCCGTGCGGGTGACCGAATAGGTGTTGCGGCCCAGCGAGACCACGTTCGACCCGGAGGCGCATCCCAGCAATGCGACACAGATCGAGAACAAGCCTGCCAGGCCAATCGGGGTGGATTTTTTCACGCCGGGAATCATCGACGCTCGCTCCGCGGCGTCAAGTCACGGCAGCCGAATATTTCGCGCTGGAGACCGGACAGTTCCTCACGGCCTTGGCGAGCCGGCGGGCGACGCAGGATCCAGCCAGCGCGGACGCAAGCGAGATGCCGGCCGGTATCGGCCCTGATTATCCATAGGACCGTCTGTCGGTGAAAGCACTTTTCCACTCCATGAGGCTGCCCTTGAACATCAGCAGCTTGAGGGTCTCGTCGATGTCGTGGATTTCTATCGTATATATCGGCTCCTGCATCGTGCCCATGCCCCCTGAGCCTCCCATCGGACCGACGAAAGCCGGGACCTCCCGCATGACGGCCGGGACCTGCTCGGCACGCTGGAAGTTGCGATGATAGGTCCATTCCTCGGCCGTCCCTTCCGCAGTGGGACGCAGGGTGATCTCCGCCGGCTTGCCCAGAAGCTTTCTCACCGTGTCCGCCGACATGCCCTTCTCTAATTTCGAAGCTGCGGCATCGATCACAGTGCCGGCAACGACCGGGTGCCGGGGCGCAGTCGATGACGACGTGCTGGTGCAGCCCGTCGCCAATGAAGTCAGCGTAATGATCGCGACGGGAAAAATACGGCTATGCATGACTCCAACGTTAACACCAGCCGCCGGGAAAACACTTCAAAAACTTCGCAACCGTGAATCGCGCGAGATGTGCCGGCGCATTTGCAGCGACCTTATTCAGCGGGGCAGGTGGAACCCGTCATCCCCGGCGGGTTTTTCGATGGCAAAGCTTCTGCCGCCGGACCAGGCGGCGTGCGGCCGCCTTCGCCAGGGCTTCCGCCGTCGCGGAGCCTATGGCGGACAGGTCGGAGGCCACAGCGACCCCGCCCAAGAAATCAAAAACAGAGACGCTCCCCGGCCCGAAGGTATTCCCAAATTCGCATTGCAGGAACCGTGGGCATTCCTAAGATCATTCTTCTCTCCGCTTTATCCCATGAAAAAAATCTTGTGCTTGTTGTTGTGTCTGTCCGTCCCCGCCTTCGCGCAAAAGTTCGAGGGCCTCGCCCTGACCCCGCCGATGGGCTGGAACACGTGGAATACCTTCGCCGCGAACCTCAACGAGGCGGTCGTCATGGCGACCGCCGACACCATGGTGAAAAACGGCATGCGCGACGCCGGTTACGTCTACATCGTGCTCGACGATTGCTGGGCGCTGCGCGAGCGTGACGCGGCCGGCAACATGGTGCCCGACCCGGCAAAGTTTCCGGGCGGCATGAAGGCCCTCGGCGATTATCTGCACGCGCGCGGCTTCAAGTTCGGCATCTACAGTTGCGCCGGGTCGAAGACCTGCGGCGGCTATCCGGGAAGCATGGGCAATGAGTACCAGGATGCCCGCCTGTTCGCTTTGTGGGGCGTCGACTACCTGAAATACGACTGGTGCAGCACCGGCACCCGCGACGCCCGGGAGGCCTACACGACGATGCGGGACGCACTCTTCGCGGCCCACCGGCCCGTGGTGTTCAGTGCCTGCGAATGGGGTCACAGCAAGCCGTGGGAATGGGCCAAGGACGTTGCCCACCTCTGGCGCACCACCGGCGACATCGTAGACTGCTACGACTGCACGCAGCGCTGGGCGCAAGGCTGGAAGGTCATCCTCGACCTGCAATACTCCCTCGTGCAACCCGCCGACGGGCAGAACAACGGCATCGGCCAGTACGCCGGTCCCGGCCACTGGAACGACCCGGACATGCTGGAAGTCGGCAAGCCCGGGCTCACCTTCGCGGAATCCCGGGGCCATTTCAGTATGTGGTGTATGCTTGCCGCCCCGCTGATCGCCGGCAACGACGTGCGCAGCATGACTCCCGAGATTCGGGCCATCATGACGGACAAGGAAGCCCTCGCGATCGATCAGGACCCGCTCGGCAAGGAAGGCTGGCGCATGCGGGCGCAGTCGGGCCACGAGATCTGGGTCCGCGAGCTGGCCGGCGGCGACTGGGCGGTGGCGCTGCTCAACACGGGGTCCACGGCGACCGACCTTTCCATCGACTTTCCCTCGATGTGGCTCTTCGCCGGCAAATTCAAGATTCGCGATATCTGGGACAAGAAGGACGCCGGCATGAACGACCAAGTGTTCACCAAACACGTCGAATCCCACGACGTCGCCCTGCTGCGGCTGACGAAAGTGAAATAGCGCGTCCCGTCGCAGCCGTCACCATGCGCCGCCGTGGTGCCTGTACGTTTTCCGTCACACCGCTGGACATCCGGCGGTGTTTTCGTTTTGCGGACCCATGCAGCCGATCCCCGCCGCCGCATCTACTGAATCTTACGGAATGAAGTGACGTTGGTGGAGCGCGTTGTCCCTAACGCGCCCAATGCGTCTTGGGGACAAGCCGCTCCACCTCGATCCGTCACTACATTATGTAAGCCTCAGTAGTCAATGAACCTCGCCCTCGCACGCAGACAAGAGCGCCGTCGGACGCAGCGCGGGCAAAGTGCAAGATGATGACGACCATTCTTGCCAACAGGACCGCGGCCCTGCATGGGATGCAATCCAAGTGAATCCATTCGAACTGCGTCGGCGAAGAGCGGGAAGGGCGGGGGTCATGTTCCGCGTGCTGGCGTTGCTGCTGGCGCTGGCCTCCTCGCTCCGCGCCGCGGAGGGCGACCGGATCGTGGTCGCGAACGGCCAGTTCATGGTGGGCGACCGCCGGATTTGGATCAACGGAGCCAACACGCCGTGGAATAGCTGGAACGACTTCGGCGGACGATTCGACGAATCCTGGTGGGACGCCCAGTTCCAGGCGCTGCACGACCACGGAATCAATGCCACCCGCGTCTGGATCACGTGCAACGGAGAAGTCGGCATCCTCATCGACCTGGACGGCGCGATCTCCGGGGCCACCCCGGCGCACTGGGCCGACCTCGATCGCCTGTTTCAAATCGCCGCGAAACACCGGGTCTACGTGATGGCGGCGCTGATGTCGTTCGACCATTTTAAGAATACCCACGCCGGCTGCCAGCGATGGCGGAACTGGATCGCCCGCGACGGCAATATCGATTCCTACGTCGACCATTATCTCCTTCCGTTTTTGCAGCGTTACGGGAAATCGACCTGGCTCTGGTCGATCGACTTAATGAACGAACCCGACTGGGTCTATGAAAGCGCCGGCAACGGCCGGGTGCCGTGGGAACGGTTGCAGAGCTACTTTGCCCGCGCGGCGCGCGCCATTCACGCGCACAGTTCCGTCCTGGTGACGGTGGGTATGGCGATGCCCAAATACAACAGTGACACCGGCAGGAGCTGCCAGGGCAATCAGGTGAACGATCGCGCGCTCCGGGCGCAGGTCGACGTTCCCGGGGCCCGGCTGGATTTCTACACCACCCATTATTACGACTGGAATGGCAAGATTTGGGGCAACGCACTCTACCAGTCGCCGCGGGACTACCAAATGCCCGCTGACAAGCCCAGCCTGCTGGGCGAATTGCCGGCCACGGGCACCTCGGGCCATACGATCACCGAAGATTACGAAAGCGCCTTTCGGAACGGCTGGCAAGGAGCCATGGGATGGACCTCCAACGGCGTTGATGCCATGGGGAGCCTGCGGGAACTCGGGCCGGCGACGCGCGCCTTTCGCGACCGCCACGCGTCGCTCGTCGACGTCGACCTGGTGCTGGGCGTCCCGCAGAGTCGCTAAACGTCCGCGCCGAATCCTGGTTGCGGAGCCGTCGACCGTTCACACGTGGCCCCGTCCTGCATCCCTCATCACCCGCTCGCCGTATCGAAAGAGCCTCGCGGCGGAAGCAACGGGTGTGGATAGACTCCATTTGGGATTTCTGACAAAATCGATGAAAGCAGAGCCCCATAAAAAACAAGCGGCTCGGACCGTCGCCATCGCCTTGGGTGTTCTCGCCGGGCTATCGGCTCCGGAGGCCGCATCTGCTGCCAGCCCACCTCCGCCCCCGGGACCGATCGGCGGCCAGCTCACCGAACATCCCACCTATTTGATCTATCGGCCGGTGGGGTGGAAAGCGGAGGAGAAGTATCCACTCGTGTTTGCGCTCTCTCCGACTGGCGATGTCCGCTCGATGATATCAGCGTGGTCGTCCGTCGCCGACCGGCATCACTGGAAAACGAAATGGATTGAGTTCAGCGGCGGTCATACGATGGCGCCGGCGCCGGTTTATGAGGCGGTGGCGGTGTGGCTGGAGGAGAATCTGCCGGAATGACCCGAGCGCCCCGGCCTCAACGCCACACCGCGCGGGTCCAGGTCAGGACCACGTAGCCCATGGCGGCGTGCGGCCGGGTGTTCGCGAAATAGACCGCGGGATTCACCTGCAGCGCATCGGTGAGATTGAACG
>DASRKV010000391.1:0-2337 GCA_035648795.1 Opitutaceae bacterium | reverse complement strand
GGTATTCCCGTGCTGCGAATTGTGCAGACTAGGTCGGCTTGAAGAAGGTATTGAGCTCGTCGACGCCCTTGCGGACGGCAACTGCGCTGGCGTGTAACTGAGCCCGCTCGTCGTCCAGCAGCTCCAGCTCAATAATGCGCTCGACACCGTTTTTCCCCAGGATCGTCGGCACGCCGATGAACAGATCATCGATGCCGTACTCGCCCCGCAGGTAGGCGGCGCAGGGCGCCAGATGCTTCCGGTCCGTGATCACGGCCTCGACCATATCCGCCACCGACGCCGCGGGTGCGTAGTAGGCCGAACCGGTCTTGAGCAGCGCCACGATCTCCGCCCCACCCTTCCGGGTTCGGTCAACCAATCGTGCGATCGTCGGGGCATCCATCAATTGCGTGATCGGCACGCCGCCGACCGTCGTCAGACGCGGCAGCGGCACCATCTGGTCGCCGTGACCGCCCAGCACCATCGCATGCACCGACGACAACGCGCACCCGAGCTGCTCGGCCACAAAATAGCGGAAGCGGGTCGAGTCGAGAATGCCCGCCATCCCGACGACGTGCCGGAGCGCAAAGCCCGTCGACCGCAGGGCGACATGACACATGATGTCCAACGGGTTCGACACCACGATGACGATGGCGTTCGGCGCGTGTTCCACGATGGCCCGCGCCGCCTGCTTCACGATGCCCGCATTCACCTTCAGCAAATCCATCCGGTCCATGCCCGGCTTTCGCGGCAGCCCGGCGGTGATCACCACGACGTTGCTGTCCGCGATCTGCGCGAAATCGTCCGTGCCCACGATCGAGATGGAGACGTCGTAGCCGCGCAACGGCCCGGCGTGGAGAAAATCCACCGCCTTCGCCTGGGTCATGCCTCCGGCGACGTCCACCATGACCAGGTCGGCGATGACTTTCTCGGCGATGTAGTAAGTCGCCGTCGCGCCGACATTGCCCGCCCCGATGATGCTAACCTTGTTCTTCGACATGATGGCCTCCTTTTGCCGCCCCGGCAACGATGTTGTCATGCGCGGTCTTGAGGGCCGCGGCTGCTTTGTCGAACGCGTCCCGGTCGGCGTCGGAAAGTTTGAGTTGGACAATGCCAGTCACGCCCTGCTCGCCCACGTACGCGGGGACGCCGATCGCCAGTCCCTTCACCCCATATTCGCCCTCGCAGCGAACCGACACCGGGAGCAGCGCCTTCGTGTTGCAGACGATGGCTTCGACGAGCGCTGCGGCCGCCGCGGACGAGGCGTAGAACGAACTGGAACGCTGGGCCAATTGGAGGATGGTGTCGCCCGCATTGCGCGCCTCCTCGATCAGTTCCCCCAGTCGCGCCTTGCCCAGCAGCGTCTCCGCCGGGATGCCGGACACGCGGATCGTGTCGCGCAGGAAAACCATGCTGGCGTGATGCGGCCCGATGATCAGACCGGTGACCTCGCGGGGCGAGACCTCCAGCGCCTGGCTCACCAGAAAGCGGATCCGGGTCGAACTAAGCAGGCCGCCGACACCCATGACCTTGAACCGCTCCGCCCCGAGCGTTTCCTGGACGAGCAGCGTCAGCAAGTCGATCGGCTCCGCGATGTTGATCACCAGCGCGCCGGGAGCGAGGCGCCGGATGTCCCGGGCGATCGCGCGCACAATCGGCGCATTTTTCCGGTAGACATCCTCGCGCTGCTGCCCGGGTTTCCGGGTAATCCCCGCGGCGATGATCACAACGTCGCTGCCGGCGATGTCGTCGATCCGGACGGTGCCGCGGATCGAGGTGGCATACCCGCGCACCGGGCCTGCCTCCATCAAATCGAGCGCCTTGCCTGCGGCCACGCCCTCCTTGATGTCCACCAACAAAACTTCGGCGGTCCGCGTTTCCGCGATGAAAAAGGCCGTGTTGGTGCCGACATTGCCACTGCCAATAATGCTGATTCGTTTCATGAAGCTTCCTTTCCGCTTCCCCCTAGAAAGCCTTCATCGTCCGCCGCAGTCAACCGTGGGAACAAAAAAGAGTGGCTCCCGCCGCGCGGGCGTGCCCCTGGCTCGCATATCTTTCGGTCCCGGTCGTGGCTTCGGCGATGATCCCGCCCTCCGCCGCGGTGTTGGCGAAAATCGCAGGAGATGTGAGCGGACGCGGCGCCAAATCCCCGCCGCTCGTATCCAGAGGGCATTGATCCATCCGGCTTTTCAACGCGCTGTTTCCCCAGCCCCACTCTTGATTTTTCGCCCGCCGGTCACCAATCTCGCGGACCAGACGCCGCCGACAGGTTCCGACAGAACCCCGGGTCCACCACGGTTGCCGGGGATGCCGGCGCGACGTTTTGCGTTTCCCCACCCTGGGAAGCCCGTCCCATAC
>DASRKV010000390.1:0-6325 GCA_035648795.1 Opitutaceae bacterium | reverse complement strand
TGACGCGGTGAAACGCGGTGCCGTTGTAGAAGCCGTCGCGGGCGAGCTTCTTGAAATTCTCCACGGTCTTGGGGGCAACGTCGGACCAGAAGGCGACCGTGATCTCGCCATGGGAGGTCTTGATGACTGCCTGTTCGACGGATGCGGACGAGGTGCTCATGGGGGCGCGAGCAAGAAGGCACCGGCCTCAGTGCGCAAGCCAAACCAGCGACAGGGCAGCCGGGCCCGTGACTGCGACCGGAACACGGTCAAAGCAAACGATCCTGGCAAGAGCCCGGCACCGCGGCCGCTCTTCACGTTGCACCGCAGCTTGCCTCAATCGCCTCCGTGCGAGAAGGTCTCCGGGTGCCGTATTTCGACCACAATGCCACGACTCCGCTTTCGGCGATCGCGCGAGAGGCCTGGCTGCGCGCGTCCGACGAGGCCTGGCAGAACCCGTCGAGTCCGTATCGGGACGCGGCCCGGGTGCGGGTCCGGCTTGAGCAGTGCCGGGAGCAGCTCGCGCAGATGCTCGGCGCCACCGCCGACCGGATTGTTTTCAATTCCGGTGCCACCGAGGGCGCCAACGCGGTGCTCGCTCATTGGGCGACGGCACTGCCCCCAGGCCGCAAGGTAGCGGTAAACCCGACGGAGCATCCGTGCGTCGTCGAGGCGGCGCGGCAAGCGTTGGCGCCCGAACGATTGGTGTGGCTTGAACTCGACGGCAATGGGGTCGTGCGGCGGGAAGGTCTGGAGGCGCTTCTGGCGGGCGGCGCAGTGGGCGCGGTATCCGTGATGGCGGCGAACAACGAAACCGGCATGATGCAGCCATGGCGCGAAATCGGCGCGCTGTGCCGGCGGTATCGTGCAGCCTATTTTTGCGATGGGTCGCAATGGCTCGGCAAACTGCCGGCGTCTGGGCTGGGTGCGGCGGGCTGGGTGACGGCAACGGCCCACAAGTTTGGCGGCCCGAAGGGCGTGGGGTTCCTCGTTTTTCCCGAGCAGGCGGAGGCCTTTCGCTCGCAGCGGGGCGGCGAACAGGAGCGCGGTCATCGCGCGGGTACCGAGGACTTTCCGGCCATCGCGGCCATGGTCGCTGCACTGGCCGATATGGAAGCGACGAAAGTGTTGCGCGAAACCGAACGGCTCCGCTGGCGCGATGCGTTTATCGCCCGGGTCAGCGCCGCGTTGCCCGGGGTGCGGGTGGTCGGAGCCACAGCGGCGCGCCTCTGGAACACGGTGTCTTTGGTCATGCCGCATGCGGACAACCATCGTTGGGTGACGAAACTCGACCGCCGCGGTTTTCAGGTCTCGACCGGCTCGGCCTGCGCCACGGGCAAGGAGGGCCCATCGCCCGTGCTGGCGGCGATGGGATTCAGTGCGGACGAAGCCCGGCGGGTGATCCGCGTCAGCGCGGGTTGGGAGACGCGGGAGGATGACTGGTCCCAATTGGCGGCGGCGCTCGCCGCTACGGACGCCGAACTGCGGAAGACGTCGTCGCCCGACGTGATCCAGGCGTGAACGGAGATCATGCGCCTGCGCAAACTCACCCTGCAGAACTGGCGCAATGTCGCGCTGGCGAGCCTGGCCTTCGAGGGCCGGCAGCAGTTTCTCGTGGGCGCGAACGGGCAGGGGAAGACCAGCCTGCTGGAAGCCGCGGGCTTTCTCACGGCCCTGCGCTCATTCCGCGCGGTGGATACACGGCTCGTGATCGCGCACGGCCAGGCCGAGGCCGCGATCGCCGGTGTCCTGGAGCACGAGCGGCTCGGAGAAGCCAACGTGATCATCAAAGTCGGCGCCGAGGGCAAGGAGGTGTGGTGCGATCAGGAGCGCATCACCCGGCTGGCCGACTACGTGGGCCGTTTTCCGACCGTGGTGTTCTCGTCGCAGGACCAGTTGCTCGTGCGCGGCGCGCCGTCGTTGCGCCGCCGCTGGCTCGACCTCACGCTGGCGGCGACGAATCCGGAATATCTGGTCGCCCTGCAGACGTATCACCGGGCGCTGGCGGAGCGAAACAGTCTGTTGAAGGCTGGCCGGAATGGCGCGGCGCCGGCGGCCCGGGCCGCGCTGGAGGGGGAACTCGCGGCGTTTGAGACGCAGCTCGCGCCGGCGGGCGCCCGGCTGATCGCCCTGCGCGCCGACGGCATGGGGGCGCTGGCGGCGCATCTGCAGACGGCCTACGCGCGGATTGCGCCGGCCGCGGAAACGGCGGGCCTCGCGTACGCGCCCGATTTCGACCGCCCCGACGCCGCCGCGCTGGCCGCGCTGTGGGGGGACAGCCGGGCGCGCGACGAGTTGCTGCGGACGACGCAACGGGGTCCGCATCGCGACGATTTCGACTTCTTTCTCGACGGCCGGCCGGCGCGGGAGGTCGCCTCGGAGGGCCAACAACGCTGTCTCGTGCTCGCGCTGCGCCTGGCGCAGGTCGCGCTCTCTCAGGAGCGCACGGGCGTGCAGCCGGTCCTGCTGGCGGATGACGTGTTGGGCGAACTCGATCCGGAGCGCCGGCGCCGCTTTTGGGCGGCGCTGGCGCCGGAACTGCAGGTGATTGCCACGGGCACGACCCTGCCCGACGATGCGGCGCTGGGCCACTGGCAGGTCTTCCGGGCCGACGCCGGGCGGCTCACCGCCGGCGCATGAACATGAATTCACTGTCTGAATACAGCCGCGCGGAAATCCAGCAGCAATTGGCGTCCTGGGGTTTCAATACGTCCCATGCCCGGCGGCTGTTGCTGGATTATTATGCGCAGGCGGGCGCCGTGGACTGGGCGGGGCTGAAACTCCCGCAAGGATTGCCGGAACGTCTGCAGGCGGAGTACCGCCCGATGGGATCGTCGATGGTGGCCCGGCAGGTCGCCAGCGACGGGACGATCAAGCTGCTGTTGAAGCTCGGGGATGGGAGAACGGTCGAATCGGTGGTCATGCCGGCGTATCAGGCGGACCGGGCGGCAGGATGCGTCTCGTCGCAGGTGGGGTGCGCGATGGCCTGCGATTTCTGCGCCACCACCCAGACCGGCTTCGAACGAAACCTTTCCGCCGGCGAAATGGTCGAGCAGTTCCTGCATCTTCGCCGCGAGGCGGCGGCGGCCGGGCGGCGGCTGCAGACGGTCGTGTTCATGGGCATGGGCGAGCCGATGCTGAATCTGGCGAACGTCCTGGAAGCCGCGCGACGCATGGCCGGCGAGGCGATGGGCGCCTTGGGCTGGCGGCAGATCACCGTGTCGACCGTCGGGATCGTGGCCGGCATCGATGCGATGGCGGCGGCCGACTTGAACATCAACCTGGCCGTGTCGCTGCACGCGCCGGATGATGCGACGCGGGCCCGGCTGATCCCGTCGGGCCGCCGCTTTGGGGTGGAAGAAATCATGGCGGCCGCCGATCGTTATCAGGCGAAACAAGGCCGGCCGGTGTCGATCCAGTATTGTTTGCTGCGAGGGGTGAACGATTCGCCGGAGCAGGCGCGACAGCTGGCCGGACTGCTCGGCGGCCGGCGCATGCACGTCAACCTGCTGCATTACAATCCAACCGGCGTGAGCCTGACCGGACGGACCTACGAGCCGTCGCCGGTGGAAGCGGCCGACACCTTCATCGGCGAACTCCGCGCCCGCGGCGTGGTGGCGCATTTTCGCCGATCGCGCGGGCGGGAGATCGACGCCGCCTGCGGCCAGCTCCGGCGGCGCAGCGGTCTGGCGCTGCCCTGAGCCGAAAGGCAAGACATTGCAGTTCAGGGATACCAATCCCGGCGCGTGAGCGGGAGGTGGGCGTCGCCGCCAAGATCGGGCTTCGCCAGCAGTACCTGATAGACGGCCAGTTGGCCGCGCGCGAATCCATGGGCTGAGCCGGCCATGTAGAGCCGCCAGACGCGGTAAGTAGCCTCGTTCACGAAGTCGAGCGCCGGACCATGGCTAGCCTCCAGCCGCCGCACCCAGTGCCGCAGGGTGAGGGCGTAATGTTCCCGCAGGTTTTCGACGTCGCGGACTTCGAAGCCCGCTGACTCGGCCGCCTGCAGCACCACCGGAATCGGCGGAATGTCGCCGTCTGGGAAAACATAGTTCTCAATAAACGAGGGGCCGCGGCTGCGCCGCGGACGCAGGCCATCGCCGATGGCATGATTCAGGAATACGCCGCCGGGTTTCAACATTCCGCGGGTCTTTTGGAAGTAACCCGTCAGGCGTTCCGCCCCCACATGTTCCGACATGCCAACGCTCACAATTGCATCGTACGCCTCGGAATCCGGCAGCTCGCGAAAATCCCGAAGCTCGATCTTCACCGCCCGGGCCAGCCCGGATTCATTGACGCGTGCTGTTGCCAGCTCCGCTTGGGACCGGCTCAGGGTGACGCCGGTGACTTCGACGCCGTAGGTGCGTGCAGCGAAGAGGGCGAAGCCGCCCCAACCGCATCCGATGTCGAGCACCCGCTGTCCCGGCTGGAGGCGAAGCTTCCGACAAAGGTGGCGAAGTTTGGCGGTTTGCGCCGTGTCGAGATCATCGTCTGGCCGCTCAAAATAGGCGCACGAATAGACCAGGCGCCGGTCGAGCCAAAGGCGAAAGAAGTCGTTCGACACGTCGTAATGGAACGATACGGCCTGCCGGTCGCGTTCGAGGGAATGCAGCCTTCCGCGCCTCCGACCATAGGTCCTGCCCGCCGCCCGCGGCCCGGATTTCACCGGCAGCCGGCGCAGACGGAAGAAATTCGCAAGCATCGTCCGCCAAGAAGGAGCCGCGCGTTCTTCCAGAATGTCGGCCAATTCGAATGCGGCTTCGATATCGCCAACAATGTCGAAATCGTCGCGCAGATAGGCCTCGGCCACACCTAATTCCGTCCCGGATGAAAACATGGCTCGCAGGGCACCCGGGTGATGCAGGACAAGCGTGGCCGGCCGGAGACGATCATCCGGCCATCGTGTGCCCTCCCAGAGGCAGAATGAAACCTTTTCGAACGAGGTGGACGCAAACAATCCCTCCAGGAAGCGAACGGCTGCGCCAATTTCGCCCGTGGCGGCCGTTGCCACGGGTATCTCCGGATTTGCGTCCCAGGCGCCCGCCAAGGCCTCTGGGGCGGAGCGCGCATCTCGTCGGCTGGTTTTTGCGGACTGCATGGTGGTGCGAAGCGGCGTGCGGGAGAATTAGGATCAGTCGTGAATGCGGCGGAGCTGCAGCCAGTCCAGGTTCAGCAACGAAATGGAATCATATTGATAAAGAAGCCCACCGTGGCTCTGCCGCAACCGATCGCAAGGTTTTCTTGAGTCGAGAAAGTATGGCCGGTTCCGGTGGCGCAAGCCGGCTATCCCGTGTCTGCCCTCGCGAAAAGCGCTCTCACGGCACGAATATCAGTGACCATCACGGTGACTTCGTGGTTTAAACGGCTTTTCTGGAATGCATCTTGAACCCTGGCAATGGGCACTGGCCGCCCTCGGTGCGTTCGTCGCCGGAATGTCGAAGACGGGAATCGCCGGCCTCGGCATCCTCTGCGTCGCGATCTTCGCCAACATCCTCCCCGCGAAACAGGCGACGGGACTGGTGCTGCCGCTCCTGGTTTTCGGCGATGTATTGGCTGTGGCCACTTACCGTCGCCACACCGTCTGGCGCCATCTCTGGCGGCTGTTCCCGTGGACCGCGTTGGGCGTCGGCCTCGGCACCCTCGCCCTGGGCCGGCTCAATGACCAGGAGGTCCGGCGGCTCGTCGGAGGAATCATTGTCGCCATGTTCGTGCTGCATCTCTGGTGGAAAAGGCAGGCCGGCGCCCGAGCCGGGGCGGACGGGTCTGCCGCCGCCGCGCCCGAGGCCTGGCTGGAACGCACGCCGCCATGGTTTGCCCCGGCCGTCGGGGTGCTGGCGGGATTCACGACGCAGGTCGCCAACGCCGCGGGCCCGATCATGATCCTCTATTTGCTGGCGATGCGGCTGCCGAAGATGGAGTTCGTCGGCACCGGGGCGGTGTTTTTTCTCTGTCTCAACCTGTTCAAGGCGCCGTTCATGGTCGGTCTGGGCATGATCACTCTGGCAAGCATCGGGGCCAATCTGCTGCTGGTGCCGGCGGTTCTCGCCGGAGCGCTTGCCGGGCGGTGGGTCCTGCAGCGGCTCAACCAGCGATGGTTTGAACTGATTGCGCTGGGGCTGACGCTCGCCGCCGGGGCAAAGCTGCTGCTTTAGCCCAGCGCGGCGACACCGCAACCACCGCCCGCCGCCGCGGGCCGACGCACTCTTGACCTCGCGGCAATCGGCGGGTCGGATGATAAACATTCCCTTTCTGTGGCCTGCGTGTATTCCGTGGTTTCATCCATGGCCCGCATGTCGGTCAGGCAGATGTGGAAGGCGAAACTCGAGGGCCGGCTGTCCACGCCGGT
>DASRKV010000389.1:0-9621 GCA_035648795.1 Opitutaceae bacterium | reverse complement strand
CATGAGCGAACTCAAATGCACGCCCCTCCGCGACTTTCACGTCGCCCATGGCGGGCGGCTGGTGGATTTTGCCGGGTGGGAGATGCCGGTGCAGTACCGCAGCATTCTTGAAGAACACAAGGCCGTGCGCCGCGCTGCGGGCCTCTTTGACGTCAGCCACATGGGGGAAGTGGATGTCCGTGGGCCGGAGGCCGGCCGCTTCCTCAATCATCTGGTGACGAATGACGTCGGGCGGCTGTATCCGGGGCGCGTGCTCTATTCGCCGATGTGTTATCCGACGGGCGGAGTGGTCGACGACCTGCTGGTGTACCTGCGCGGTCCGGAGGACTACTTCCTCTGTATCAACGCCGGCAACATCGACAAGGACCTTGCTTGGATCCGCGAGCAGGCAGCGCAATTCAACGTCGTCGTGACGGACCGCTCCCCCGACTATGCGCAACTGGCCGTGCAAGGCCCGAAGGCGCCGGCGATCGTGCAGTCGCTGACCGCGGTCAAACTGGACCTCATCAAATATTACCATTTCGCCGAGGGAACGGTGGCTGGAGTGCCGTGCTTGATCAGCCGCACCGGCTACACCGGGGAGGACGGCTTTGAGCTCTACCATCCCGCCGCCGAGGCCCGGCGATTGGCGGAGGCGCTGCTGGAGGCGGGCGCAGGTCTCGGACTCGAACTCGCCGGTCTCGGCGCGCGCGACAGCCTGCGCCTTGAAGCCGGTTATCCGCTCTATGGCCACGAGATCACCGCGGACATTTCTCCGCTCGCGGCGGGGTTGGGCTGGACCGTGAAGCTGGACAAGGGCGTCGACTTCATCGGCCGGGCCGCGCTTGCGGCCGAGAAAACCGCAGGCTCCATGAAGCGGATTGTTTTCTTTAAGACCGGCGACCGACGCATCGTCCGGGCCGGCTCGCCGGTCCTTGGTCCGACGGGCGAAGTGGGACGGGTGGTATCGGGCACGCTCTCGCCGATTTTGAATGAGGCGATCGGTTCGGCGCTGGTCAACGCGAATGCCGTGCTCGCTCCCCTGGCAGTCGACATCCGCGGTGCGAAGATCAACTTGCAGCTCGTCAAGCCGCCCTTTGTTTCTTTGAAGAAAGCATGACCGTCCCGACACATGCTTGCACGCGACGGATTCTTTGATGTTATCGCCTGCGAACAGGCTCCTGCCTCCCATTCCCATGAGCAATGTCCGACCCGATTGCAGATACGCCAAATCCCACGAGTGGCTGAGATTGGAGACCGACGGCACCGCGACCGTCGGCATCACCGAGTACGCCCAGAACAGCCTCGGCGACATCACCTTTGTGCAGCTTCCGAAAGTGGGTGTCGTGTTCAAAGCCGGCGAATCGTTCGGCGTGGTCGAATCCGTGAAAGCCGCTTCCGATCTTTATGCGCCGGTCGCCGGATCGGTGCTGGCGGTGAATGCCGCGCTGGATGGGGCGCCGGAAAAGGTGAATCAATCTCCGTTCGACGGCGGCTGGATGATCAAACTGAAGATCGCCAACCCTGCCGACGTGGGCGCGCTGTTGTCGCCGGACGATTATTCCAAATTGACCGGGTAGATCGGTCGTGGCTTGCGTGTGGCCACTCGCAGCAAGGACGGCCCCATCCGCCGCCCGCCAGCTTTTCGCTATGAAGATCCTCGCGCTGGAAAAGGAGGTGCCCGGAACCACGGCAGCCGCGTTCCAGTCGCATGTGCGGGCGGAGGCGGCCCGGATTTGGGAATTGCAGCAATCGGGTGTGTTGCGGGAGATCTATTTCCGCCAGGACCGGTCGGACGCGGTCTTGATGATCGAGTGCGCCGATGTCGCCGAGGCGCACCGGATCCTCGGTTCGCTCCCCCTGGTGCGCGAAGGGTTGATCACGTTCGAAGTGATTCCGCTGATGCCCTATCCGGGATTGGCGCGGCTGTTTACAGCGGCGGAGTAGGCGGGCCGGCGAACTGGCCGGTTGCGCTGGCGGAACTCTGACCGGCATCGGCAGTCAGCAGGCGCGCGTCACACCCATGAGCGCGCGGATCTTTAGAATCAACGCCGGGGCAATGTTGCTCGCCGCCGCCGGGCTCCTTGGCTGCGTCCGCGGCGGGGATCAAATGGTCCGGCCGCGTCCCCGGAGGTGAACTTAAGCGAAACGATTCAACGGGGGAGGTGGAACCCGCCGTCCCCGGCGGGTTTTTCGACAGCGGAGCTTTCAGCCCGCCGGGACGGCGGGCTCCACCTTTTTGTGTCCCGATTTCTTCGGGAGAAAGCCGCCTCGCCCGGTGAAACGGCGGGATCCGGCGATCCCGCCCCAAATCCGACTCGTTTGGGCTGAGGCGAAGTCAGGCGACGGCCTCGCCCTTGCGTTCAGCCCGCTCGGCTTTGCGCCGGTCGGTCTGGTTGAGAATGCGCTTGCGCAGACGAAGCGATTTGGGCGTGGCCTCAACAAACTCGTCGTCGGCGATGTATTCGATGGCCTTTTCGATCGACAGCCGCATCGGCGGGGAAAGTTGGGTGGCGACGCCTTCACCCTGAGAACGGAAATTGGTGAGCCGCTTGGCGCGGGAGGCGTTGACCGGGATATCCTCCTGCCGGGGATTCTCGCCAACCAGCATGCCCTCGTAAACCTGTTCGCCGGCGCCAATGAAGAGCTTGCCGCGCTCCTGGATGCTGACGAGGGCATAGGCCTTGGATTCACCGCTCTCCGTGGCGACCAATGTCCCGGTAAGCCGGGTGAGCACGTCGCCCGCCCAGGGCGCATATTCCTTGAAGAGGTGCGACATCACGCCGCGGCCGCTCGTGACGTTGACCAGATCGGTTTCGAGCCCGATGAGCCCTCGCGTCGGCGCCACGGCTTCGATGGTGGTGCCGAGGGGGTGCTTGTGCATGGCGGTGATTTGCGCCTTGCGGTTGGCCAGAAGCTGCATGACGACGCCAAGGCAGTCCTCAGGAATCTCCACCCACAGTGATTCAAACGGCTCCAGGGTCTGCCCGTTCTCGTTTTTCGTGATGACGGTCGGTCGCGACACGAGCATTTCAAAGCCTTCGCGCCGCATCTGCTCGACCAGGATGGCGATCTGCATCGAGCCGCGTGCCTTCAGATCGAAAACGCCCGCCGTGGCGGTGTCCTCGACCTTGATGGAGATGTTCGATTTCATCTCGCGGAAGAGGCGATCGCGGAGCTGGCGGGAAGTGACGTATTTGCCTTCGCGTCCGGCGAGCGGCCCGTCGTTGATGCAAAACTGCATTTCGATCGTCGGCGGGTCGATCTCGGTAAAGGGCATGGGATGGGCATTCTCGTCGGCCGCAATGGTGTCACCGATGTCGATGTCCTCGAAACCGGACAGGCCGACGATGTTGCCGGCCACGCCGACGGCCGACTCGCTGGTCTGCGTGCCGGAGAATTCAACGACTTTGGTGATCTTGCAGCGCACGCGGTCGCCGCCCTTGGGGTGGAGGACGTAAACGGTATCGCCTGTCATGATCTGGCCGGAGAGAACCTTGCCGATGGCGATTCGCCCCACGTAGTCGCTCCAGTCGATGTTGGAGACCAGCATGCGGAAGGGGTCGTCGGGCTTGGCGAACGGAGGCGGAATATGATCGAGGATCGTCTCAAATAGCGGCGTCATGTCGTCGCTTTTCTCGCCGGGTTTGCGCACCATGTAGCCTTCCCGTCCGCTGCCATAGACGACCGGGGCGTTGAACTGCTCCTCGTTGGCGTTCAGCTCGAGCAAGAGTTCAAGAACCTTGTTATAAGTGCCTGCGGGATCGGAGTTTTCGCGGTCAATCTTGTTGACGACGATGATCACCTTGAGGCCGTGTTGGAGCGCTTTGCGCAGAACGAAACGGGTCTGGGCTTGCGGACCGTCATACGCGTCGACGAGCAGCAGCACGCCGTCGACCATTTTGAGAGAGCGTTCGACTTCGCCGCCAAAGTCGGCGTGTCCGGGGGTGTCGACCAGGTTGATGGTCTTGCCGCGCCAGTGGATCGACGCGTTCTTGGCCTTGATGGTAATGCCCTTTTCCCGCTCGAGATCCATGGAGTCCATCACGCACTCCTCGACCTGCTGGTTGGCGCGATAGACGCCGCCTTCCTTAAGGAGTTCGTCGACGAGCGTGGTCTTCCCGTGGTCGACGTGGGCGATAATAGCAATGTTGCGGATATTGTGATTCATGCCTGATCCTGCGAAAAAAGGAATCACGGTGCGGTCCCGGGATTCAGAACGCAAGGCGGAAGCCGCTGACGGTCTCGGGGGCCGGTGTGGCGAAATTGGGCGACCTCGCCGCAACCGGCTACACCGTAGCGTGTAGCCGAACTCGTGAACGTTTGGCCGAAGGTCCGACGGGCAGATCCAAAGCTTCACGGCTTTGGCTGCGGCATGGGCGGCCCCGCTGTGATCTGCGGCAGGGCGACGGAGCCCAGGTTGACGCCCCGCCAGCCGCCCGGAGGGGTAGAACGCGACCTCCAGAAACAAGAAGGCCCCGGAACCTTGCGGTTCCAGGGCCAAACTTGGGGGTGGGAGCTCGCCACGCTCTCTTCCCAGTCGCACACATTGGGCGCTCTCGCTTTCGCGGGCCGTGTGCTCCCCGACGCCACTCCTCGCGGCATGCGAAGGTTTCAGTCTCATGGCGGGACCGTCCCGGCCGTTGCCAGCCGGAATCTATCGAGTGAGGCCTCTACGCCCGGTTCGGCCACCACTTGCCAGTGGCGGTCACGCCAGACGGGGTGCAGACACGCCTGCAACTTGCGTCGCTCGCGTCGGCACCGTTACCACGGGGTCGGCCCCGGCTTTTGGCCGGGCGTTAGCCCCATGCTACGGGTCTGACCTCTTAACTCTCAGGCTGCATTTCGCATTGCAGTTGGGTGACGTGGTTTTTCACGCCGCCCCACGGAAGGAGGTTTTCCGAGTCTTGCCTAACCCGGTCGCTCCCCGAAGCGTCATGCCCTTTGCGCGCCCCTCCCATGACAGGCGGGGCCTTTTTGGCGAGGTGGTCTCGCCAGAGCACGCAGCTTCGTGCTGGTCTGCGCAGTAGCAGCCATATCCCTCTGGGGAAACTGCGTGGGCGGACGGATCGAAACTCCCCGTGCGCCTCACTCGGCTCGGACGCGGTTTCTAATCGCGCCTCGCCGCACAGCTCCTACGTCGTATAACTGAGCGGTTACGACACCGCCCAGAGGAGCTGGTGACATATGCCTTTTATCCACGATTGCTCGCAGACGAAGGGGCAGGCTGAACCAGCTTCAGCCTACCTTTCCCCGGTCGCCCGGGATTATCCCAATCGCGCTCTCCGTGGGTTTTTCATGCCAACGGCGCTTCGACTGTTCCATCAAAGAACGGGGCGGAACGTGGGCCGGCCCCCGGGTGAAGTCACGACTTTGTTTTGCACAACTTATTCACCGGCCGGGGCGGTGAATAACTTGCCATTAACCTTACGCACGGTTTGTTCACGCCTGCCGAGAAACGGTTTTGACACGGGAGGCGAAAGGCGAGGTTCTGGCCCGTTCCGCCGGGTCTGATCCGGCGGCGAAACTGTTTGTATGTCTCCGCGCGATCTGCCCATCTATGAACTGGAAGCCGCCGTCGTCGCCCGCCTGCGGACCGCGGGGCGCCTCATCGTGCAGGCCCCGACGGGTTCGGGCAAATCGACGCAACTGCCGCAGATCTTGTTGCGTCATGGATTTCTAGATACAGGCCAGGTGGTGGTGCTGCAACCCCGGCGCCTGGCGGCGCGGTTGCTGGCCCGGCGGGTGGCCGACGAAGTGGGCGCGCCGCTCGGCGCGACCGTCGGTTACCAGATCCGGCTGGATTCGCGCGTGTCGGAGGCGACCCGCATCCGGTTCGTCACCGAGGGCATTCTGCTGCGGCAGATGTCCTTCGACCCGACGTTGCGCGGCATCAGCGTGCTGGTGTTCGACGAGTTTCACGAACGCCATCTGTACGGCGACATCAGCCTCGCCCGCGCCGTGCAGCTCCAGCGGGCCGGCCGGCCGGATCTGAAGCTCATCGTGATGTCGGCGACGCTCGATGCCGCCGGATTGCGGGACTATCTCGCCCCGTGCGACGTGCTCGAATCGCAGGGCCGGACGTTTCCGGTGGCCATCGAATACCTGCCGAAAGCCGTCGATTTCGAACGCGAACCGGTATGGGAAGTCGCCGCGCGCGAATGCGCCCGCGTGGCGGCCCGGACGGCGGGCGACCTGCTGGTGTTCATGCCCGGGGCCTACGAAATCAGCCGGACGGTGCAGGCGGTGCAGAACGAAAAGGCGCTGCGCGAGTGTCTGGTGTTGCCGCTGCACGGCGAACTCCCGCCCGACGCGCAGGAGCGCGCGGTGGCGCGCTACTCCGTGCGCAAGATCATCGTGGCCACCAATGTCGCGGAAACCTCGCTGACCATCGATGGCGTGACCGCGGTCGTCGACGCCGGACTCGCCCGCATGCCGCGCTACGATCCTCATCGCGGCATCAACACGCTGTTGATCGAGAAAATCAGCGCGGCGTCCGCGGATCAACGGGCGGGACGGGCCGGCCGCACCGCGCCGGGGGTGTGCGTGCGGCTGTGGACGGAACGCGAACACGCGAAGCGTCCGGCCCGGGAACTGCCCGAGGTGAAGCGGCTCGATCTTGCCGAAGTCGTATTGGCTCTCAAGGCGGGGGGAATCGACAACCTCCAGGATTTTCCCTGGCTCGAGAGGCCGGATCCGAAGTCGCTCGAGCGGGCCGAGGAGCTGCTCGCGGATCTGGGTGCGGTGGCTCCAGCCTCTGACTTGGCGGGGCAGGGTCGCCGTGTCCCGCCATTCGCGTCCGTTCCGGCGGCATCCGGCGATGCCGCCCTACATTCTTCCGGTGACGGCGCCGCCCCTGTAGCCGGCCGCGGCGAGGCCGGCCCGGGGTCATCGACCCCGGCTACCGCGACGGTCGCAACCGGCGATGCCGCCCTACCAATCACGGAGCTAGGCCGGAAAATGCTGCGATTTCCGATGCATCCGCGTTATGCGCGCATGTTTCTCGCGGCGCACGACTGCGGTTGCGTGCGGCCGGTGGCGCTGATGGCGGCACTGACGCAGGGACGCAATTTTCTCCTGCGTGGCGCGGGGCGGGAGGTGGAAGAGCGGCGCGAGGAGTTGCTGGGAGAAGAGCACGCCTCGGATTTTTTCCGGTTGATGCGCGCGTGGCGCTATGCGGATCGCGCGGATTACTCGCTCGAGGCGTGCCGCCGCCTCGGCATCCATGCGCAGACCGCGCGACAGGTCGGGCCGCTGTTCGACCAGTTCCTCGAGATCGCGGCTGGCGAGGGGTTCGACGTGACGGAGCGGCGCGTCGACGAGGCGGCGGTGCGCAAGTGCGTGCTGGCGGGTTTTTCCGATCACCTGGCGCGGCGGCTCGACGGCGGCACCCTGCGCTGCGAACTGGTCCATGGCCGGCGCGGACAGCTCGCGCGCGCGAGCGGCATCCAGCAGGCGCCGCTCTTCGTCGCGGCGGAGGTGACCGAGATCGAGGCGCGGGGTGAGGTGACCGTGCTGCTGAGCCTGGCGACGGCGGTGGAGGAGGCGTGGTTGCGGGAGCTGTTTCCCCGAGACTATCACGATTCCACTGGGATCCGCTACGACGAGTCGACACGGCGCGTGATCGTGCGCCACGAACGCCGGTTCCGTGATCTTGTGTTGGAGGCGAAGCCGCTGTCGGACGCGCCGCCGCCGGGTGAAGCCGCAGCGTTGCTCGCCCGCGAGGTCTTGGCCGGGCGGATCGTGCTCACGGAATGGACCGAGGCGGCGGAACAGTGGATCGTGCGGGTCAACTGCCTGGCCAAATGGTTTCCGGAGTTTGAGGTGACGCCCATCGCCGACACCGATCGCGCGACCCTGATCGAACAGATCTGCTACGGCGCCTGCGGGGCGCGCGAATTGAAGGACAAACCCGTTTTGCCGGTCCTGCGCCAATGGCTGCGACCGGAGCAGTTGGCGGTGCTCGACGAGACGCTGCCCGAGCGGATCGAGATGGCCAACGGGCGGCGGTCGCGCATCACCTATTCGGCGGACGGCCCGCCGGTGCTCTCGGCGCGCATTCAGGAGCTGTACGGGGTGAGCGGCCGGTTCGCGCTCGGGCACGGTCGCGTGCCGGTGAAGATCGAGGTGCTGGCGCCGAACCAACGTCCCATTCAGGTGACCGATGACCTGACAGCCTTCTGGCGCGACATGTATCCGCAGGTGAAGGCCGAACTTTCGCGCCGGTATCCGCGCCACGAATGGCGCTGAAATCGCCCAGCGCGCGATTTCAGCGATTCAAGACTCAAAATCGAAGATGAAGAGCGACTCGAGAAGAGGAAGAAATTGGCTTCACCCACAGCAGGCAATCGAGAGAGTCGGCCTGCTATGTCGCAAACGAAACAATTCTAGGATATGGAAGTCTGGCAGGCGGCGAAGCAGGTGGTCATCGAGGTTTATCGTCTGACGAGGGACGGAGCCCTGTCGCGGGACTACGGCTTCAAGGATCAGCTCCAACGTGCCGCGGTCTCGATCATGGCGAATATTGCCGAAGGCTATGAGAGGGGAGGGAAACGAGAGCTCATCCAGTTCCTGTACATCGCGAAGGGATCAGCGGCGGAGACTAGGTCACTGATCCATGTAGGTACAGAACTCGGCTACCTCACAGAAGATCAGCGAACAGCTACGTTGCAGCGAGTCACGTCGATCGGCCGCCAACTCGGCGGCTTCATCCGCTATCTTGAGACACCGCCGGTACCAAGCACCAAAGATATATAGAAGAACGAACCCAGAAACTTTAGCCGCCGAAACGGACCGTGATGCCAGAATCTCTTAAATCTTCGTTCCTGGATCTTGCGTCGGAGCATCCTTGAAGCCGCGTCGCGAACGCGGCTTCAAGGACGCTTCCCGCCGATGCTGAGGTAGGTCTTGGCGAGCATCTGCGCCTCGTAGAATTCGAGCCAGCGCACGCCTTCGCGGGGCTTCACGAGGTCTTTGCGCGTGGCGTGGTCGATCTGCTGCTTCATCCGGCGGCAGAGTTCCTCCTGCTGGTATTGCACGCCCTCGATGACATCGGCGACGCGGCTGCCGGCGAGCGCCTCCTCGATGTAGAATCCGTTGGGTTCGTCCTCTTCGAGAAACACGTGGATCTCGTTCACGCGGCCGAAGAGGTTGTGCAGGTCCCCCATGATGTCCTGGTAGGCGCCGGTGAAGAAGACGCCGAGGTAGTACGGCTTCCGGTTGAGCGGGTGGAGCGTGATGTACTCCTTCACGTCCTGCAGGTCGATGAAGCTTCCGATCTTGCCGTCGGAGTCGCAGGTGATGTCGACCAGGATGGCGTTGACCGACGGCTTTTCGTTGAGGCGGTGCAGCGGGGCGATGGGAAAGAGCTGTTTGAGCGCCCAATGATCGAGCAACGATTGAAAGACGGAGAAGTTGCAGACGTACTGGTCGGCGAGGTGTTTCTTCAGATCGTGCAGTTCCTCGGGCTGGTAACCCTTCGGCGTTCCCTCCTTGTCGATGTGCTCGCAGATCTGCCAGAAGATCGCCTCGGCGGCGGCGCGGTTCTCGATATCGAGGTAGCCCAGATTGAAGAGCGAGATGGCCTCCTCTTTTTTCTGGATGGCATCGTGGTAGCACTCCAGGCGGCCGAGCCGCGCCTTG
>DASRKV010000388.1:0-2500 GCA_035648795.1 Opitutaceae bacterium | reverse complement strand
GCCCAAAATGATCGTCGCGCGCGCAGCCCGCCGGATCGCACCAGGCCGCAAACGCGATCATCCCCGCGTTGTCCCCGGTATGCTGCGGCTGCGCGGCATGAAACGCCACCCCCCTCTCCCGCGCCGTCTTTTCGAGGGCCGTCCGCAACCCGCGGTTGTTCGAAACGCCCCCGGACAATCCCAGGCTCGCGTAGCCACCGCGGTCGAGCGCCGCCGCCGTCTTCTTCACCAACGCGTCGATCACCGCCTGCTGGTAGCTCGCACACAGGTCGTCGAGCCGCGCCGCCACCTCCGCCGGACCCAGTTTTTCCACCAGGTAGCGCAGGCTGGTTTTCAAACCGGAAAAGCTGAAGGACAAGTCGCCGTTGGGCTGGATGCCCCGCGGAAAATCGTAGGCGTCGATCCGCCCCGCCGCCGCGCGCTGCTCGATCAGCGGTCCACCCGGATAGCCGAGCCCGAGCAGTTTCGCTCCTTTATCCAGCGCCTCGCCCGCCGCGTCATCCCGCGTCGAGGATTGCACCGCGATCCGCCCCCCGTCGTCGATGGCGAACAGCAGGGTGTTGCCGCCCGAAACGATCAACCCGAGATGCGGCAGCAACTCCGCCAGCCGCCGGTGAAATTCCGCGGGATTTTCCGCGTGCAAGGCAATGAAGGGCGACCAGGCGTGGCCGCGCAGGTGATTCACGCCCCACAACGGCACGCGCCGCTCGAGCGCCAGCGCCTTGGCCGCCGCCAGTCCGATCGCCAGGCAGCCGGCCAGACCCGGCCCCTGAGTGACGGCCACCGCCGTGACCGCCGCGAGTCCCCCTTCCTCCCGCAGCCGCTCCAGCAGCGGCGGGAAGTGGCGCAGGTGCTCGCGCGTCGCCAGATCGGGCACCACGCCGCCATAGCGCTCGTGGAGGGCGATCTGGCTGTGGACCAGCTCCCGCGTCAGCCCGCGCGCCGGATCGAACAGCGCCAGCGCCGTCTCATCACACGAGCTTTCCAGGGCGAGGATCATGGGTGCGAAGGCGCGCCGGCGTTCTCCGCCCGGCTCCGCGCGACATACAGGTCCACGCCCTTCAGCACGTCGATGGCGGCCTGCAGCGGACGATCTTCGACCGGCTCAAATCCGAAACGCGCGGCGAATTCCTTCGGCTCCGCCAGGTCCTGCCGCAGCCGCTGCAACCGCACATTGGCCTCATCCTCCGGCGACACCGTGACCTTGACCTGCGGTTCGATGCCCTTCTCGTGGATGATCACGCCGCTCGGCGTATAATAATGGGCGGTGGTCAGGCGCAGCGCCTCGCCGTCCCTCAACCGGAACAACGTCTGCACCGATCCCTTGCCGAACGTCGTCTCGCCCACCACGACCGCGCGTCCGGTGTCCTTGAGCGCGCCGGCCACGATCTCGGCGGCGCTCGCCGTGCCGGAGTTCACCAGCACCGCGATCGGCATCTCCACGCCACCAGCCGAGGGCCCCGCGCGCAGTTCTTCCCGGCTCCCGGCCGAACGCCCCTGAGTGTAAACAATGAGTTCTCCCGGCTTGAAAAACGGCTCCGCCACCGCGACCGCCGCGTCGAGGAGGCCGCCCGGATTGTTGCGCAAGTCGAGGATCAGCGCTTTCGCCCCCTGACTCTGCAACTGCTGCAACGCTCGTTTGAACTCCGCGCCGGTGCGGTCGCTGAATTGCGTCAACTGGATGTAGCCGATCGAGTCTCCGACCATCCGCACGTCGCGCACGCTCTCCACCCGGATGATCTCGCGCGTCAAGGTGAGATCGAGGGTCGCCTTCGTCGACGGCCGGAAAAGCGTCACCGCCACCTTCGTGCCCGGTTGGCCGCGCAACCGGCTGACGACTTTGTCCATGCCCAATTTCTCCGTCGATTGTCCGTCGACCTTGACGATCTCATCGGCCCGCCGGATGCCCGCCCGATCGCCCGGCGTATCCGCCACCGGAGCGACCACCACGATCTTGCCGCCCCGCAGCTCCACCTGAATGCCAATCCCGCCGAACCGTCCATCCATCTCCTCCCGCAGCTCGCGGTACGCGTCGGTCCGCATGAACTCGGAATGCGGGTCCAGCGAATGGATCATGCCGTCCAGGGCCGCGTGGGTCAGCCGGTCGGAGTCGGCCTCCTTCCCGTCGACGTAGTTCGTCCTCACCAGGTCGAGCACGGTGCGGAAATCCGCCACATTGCGGCTGAGCTCGCGGTCGGGCCACAAGCTCCAGGCCGGATGCAGCCGCGTCACCGCCGTGGCGAGCAGGATGCCGCAGACCGCGCCACCGCCGATGACCAGGAAGCGTTTCAACATAGCCCCACTGTGGGCATCCGCCGGTGCTTGTAAATCGCTTCCGCGACGGCCAGGGTCCTAGCCCGGATGTTTCACACTCTACCCGATGCATGCCTGCATACTGTGGACAAACTATTGCAGCGGTCACATTGGCTGGCACATCCGGGCTACCGGCAAAACCGCCCCCAGAAACCTCTGCAAGGAGACTAGGCAACCCCATGGGCTT
>DASRKV010000387.1:0-8318 GCA_035648795.1 Opitutaceae bacterium | reverse complement strand
TTCTTAACGGCGCGAGGCATCTATTTACCATCCGATCTCCTGTATCTGCAATCCGAAATCAAGCCGCGCCCACTTCGCGCCAGGCCGCCTCGACCGATGCCGGCGGAATGCCCTCCCGCGTGACGGCCTCACCCAGGCGTGTCAGCACGACGAAACGCGGCAGCCCGGCGCGCACTTTCTTGTCGCGGGCCATCGCCGCCATGAGCCTAGTCACCGGCAGAGCGGCCGTCAGCCGGGTGGGCAGGGCATGCACGGACAGAACCGCGTCGATACGCGCCACCTCGTCCGCGGTGAGGTGGCCGAGCTCCCGCGACAGGCGGGCGGCGGCGGCCAGACCGATGGCCACGGCCTCGCCGTGCAGATAGCGGCCATAACCGGTCGCCTGTTCGATCGCATGGCCGAAGGTATGACCGAGATTCAGCAAGGCCCGACCGCCCTCGTTTGCCTGTTCGCGCTCGTCCGTCTCGACCAGGCGCGCCTTGATGGCACAGCAGCCGCGGATGACGGCCGGCAGATCGGGGCTGGCAACCGAGAGAGGCGAATGCTCCAGACGGCCGAATAGCTCCGCATCGCCCAAGAGACCATCCTTGATCACTTCGGCCATGCCGGCGGCAAACTCGCGCGCCGGCAGCGTCGCCAATAATCCCGTGCCGATGAAGACACCGCGCGGTTGATGAAACGCCCCGGCCAGGTTCTTGCCGGCCTTCAGATTGATGCCGGTCTTGCCGCCGACCGAGCTGTCCACCATGGCGAGCAAGGTTGTGGGGATTTGATGGTAATCGATGCCGCGCAGATAGGCGGCTGCCGCGAACCCGGCCAGGTCGCCGATCACCCCGCCGCCCAGGGCAAACAGCACGCCGCTACGGTCCAGGCGCTGCTCCGCCAGGAAATCCAAGACCCGGCCCAATGACTCCAGGGATTTGGTGGATTCACCCGGCGGGAGAACCAGCGTTGACGCACCAGCAGCGATCTCTTCCAAAGCCCGTTTCTGTTGGTTCGCCACGTTGGAATCCGTCACGACCGCCACTTTGCGACCTGACTTGTCCAATGCTTCCAGTTCAGCGCGGATCTCCTGCCGCAGATCGGCGGCGAAATGGATGGGGTAGCTGCGATCCCCCAATCGAACCGTAAGCATATCGGCCATAAGTCACTTAAAGCGGCCGACGCGGGGGCGGTCAATGGCTAGCGCAAGGCGCGATCGAGCTCGTTGATTACAACTTTCAACGCCACCACCATCGGCGCCTGGGATTCAATCGATGGACGTATCTTCTTCGGCACTTTGCCGGCGTTGTCGAATAACCGCGCCATCAGCAACTGCAGCAACGCCGGCTGGCTGCAATCCGACAGGATCTCACTCAACGCTTTCGCCGGGCCGGAAATCACTCTCGGTGCCAGGAGAGCCATCTCACGCCGCATGGCCTCGCTCATGGCTGGCAGGCGCAGACGCGGCGCCCGGCAGCCAGGCGGCACCATGGCAAACCAAGCCTGCAGTAGAAAAGTCACCAGATAACTGAACTCCAATTCACTGAGCAGACCTTTAGTCAGCTCGGTCGCGTCGGGAACCAGGGTCGCGCCACTCGCCTCCAGTTCGTCCAGGGCTTCCGCCGCCGTGTCGAACTCCACCAGCGCTGTCTTCAGCCGCTTGGCGGCTTCATTGAAGTCGAACGGCACGTCGGGCAGCGGATCGGGCTCCGGCCAGGCCTCGTCGGGTTCGTTGTCCTCCTCCTCCCAAGGTGCCTTCTCTTCGTCCAGCGGCTCCATTTCCGCATCGTCCCCAGTTTCGACTGGCGGGCGCGCCGGCGGGGCCGGCACGTCGAGTTCGTCCAGACCGAGGTCGCGCAGCAACCAGTTGATATCGACATTGCGCCCGGTCCGCAGGTTCTTCTCGTCCTGGCCGCGCACGTGAGATTTCATCAGGCGCACGAGCTTCGGTCGCAACGCCGGGTCGCGCGCGGCCTCGCGTGGCGTCCGCCCATCCAACGCGGGAACGGACTCGTCGGAAAATGCCCGCAAGTAGGCCTGCTCCACCTCCGCCAGCATTTCTTCCTGCGATCGGCCGGGCGATGCGGCGAGCTGGGAGGTCATCAATTGCAACGTCGGCGCATGTTCCAACAGCCGCGGCGGTACAAGCGTCGGATCGCCCAGCGGCTCTTTCAACGCCATCCGGGCGCCGAGGTCGTCGAGCCGCTCGCCAGTAAAATGCACCCGGTCGCCCAGCCGCATTTCCAATTTCCCGCGCAGCCGCGCCAGCCGGGCGGCGCCCATCGCTTCGATCCGCCAAAACGTCTGGCCCAGCAGCACGCGGCCCAAATTCGGACGACCTCCCTCCGGCTGGGCGACGACTGAGGCGCCGGCTTCGTCGAACCACGTCCGCGCCTCCGCGAAGCCTTCGCGCCGCTCCTTTGCGTCCAGATCGTCCTCGTCGATGTCGGCAACCTTGTCCAGCACGGCGCGACACTCGGCGAACGGCGCGTGCAGTTCGTACACCGCCGAGCCCCATTTGGCGTCGATCTGCGCAAACATCAGCCGCCGGCGTTCTCCCGCTGTCGCGTCGACCGCGTCGCTCACCTGCACGAAATGCTCGGCCAGCCAGCGCCGCATCGGCTCGGTTTCGACCGGGCCGCCGAGGTGTCGCGCCAGTTCGGTGACGATTTCGACCGGCTCCAATGGCGCCCAGTCCGGAATCACCAAAGCGGTGCCGGATATTCGCCAGAAATGGGGCAGGGGAAAGCTCCAGGTGAGAAACGGCGCGAAACGCACCGCCTGTCTGGCCAGACTCCGATCCACAATGCGCAGTGGTGCCCCGCCCGGGACGAACAGGTCGATGGCTTCGAGGTGTTGCTCGTCAATCACGCGGCGGATCTCCAGCAACGCGACGCGCGTCTGCATCTTGGCGCGAAATAGAACCCGCTCGTCGTTCTTCAAACCCCGGAAGCCGGCCCGTTCCCAGCGTTGCGCACAGGTCAGGCCGTCTGCCCCCAACTGCAAGAAAAGCCGCCAGACCGTGAACGCATGCGCGGCGTGAGGCGATTGGGATTCCACGGCGCGGCGGAAGGTCCGCTCCAACGCCGGGCGGTCGGAGGCGTCGTCGAACAGCCAGGCGAGGGTTTTCTTGTCCAGCACGTCCTCGATTTCCAGGAGCTGCGTGTAATGGGCCGGCGCGAATGGATTATGTCCGCAATCCGCCGGACACGAATATCGGCTGCACCGGTTTTCACCGCAATCTTCCGAAGAAATCTCCCGCCCGAGGGCCGGACACATCCGTCGTTTGGCTGCCTTGGCCATGTTGAATGAGCCGCCACGATTATCGTCCCCCGGAGATGAAACCAGCCTTTTCGAAAAGAATCTGGCTCATTCGTCCGCCGGTGGCGGAGCGACCGGGCGCACGCCCAGAGCCGCGAGGTCCGCCACGACCGCACGATTTTCCGACACGCTGAAGTAGGCCAGGACGGCGTTCATGGTCATCTCACCAAGTCTCCGCCCCGCACCGCGTGGTCCTGTGACAAAGTCCTCGCGCCTCGCCGACGCCAGCGCCTCGAGGCTGCCGAACCGGCGGGCCAGAGTTCTGGCCGTCGTCGCACCGACGTGCGGAATGCTCAATCCGTAGATGAACCGCCACAGCTCCGCCTGCTTGCTCCGCTCGATTGCCGCGAGCAGGTGGCCGGCGGATTTTCCCCCGCCGCGGCCCGGCGCCGCCAAATCCTCGCGGCGAAGCCGGTAGACATCGGCAATGTTCTTCACGCGTCTGCTCGCGACCAGCGCGTTGATCGTGGCCGGACCGAGTCCGTCGATTCCCACGCAGGATCGGGACGCAAAATGCCGCACGCGCTGGCGCACTTGCGCCGGGCACGCCGGGTTCGGGCAGCGCACCGCCGCCTCGCCTTCAAGCTGCACGACCGTGGTGCCGCAGGCCGGGCAGGTGGCGGGAAAAACGTAAGGCCGGCTATCGGCCGGGCGCTTTGCGAGATCCACTTCGCCGACCGCCGGGATGATTTCGCCCGCCTTCTCCAGGCAGACAAAGTCGCCCACCCGGATGTCCTGGCGCGCAATCACGGCGCGATTGTGCAGCGTCGCTCGTGTCACCGTGCTGCCCGCCAGCAGAACCGGTGCGAGTTCCGCCACCGGCGTGAGCAGCCCCGTGCGCCCCACCTGCACCGTGATCGCGTTCACCCGGGTTTCGACGCTTTCCGGAGCGTACTTGCAGGCCAGCGCCCACCGCGGCGCCCGTTCCGTCTCGCCGATTTCGCGCCGCAGGGGAACGGAATCGAGCTTAACCACCGCGCCGTCGACCGGGTACGATAACTTATCCCGCTTGCGCCGGAAGGCCTCCACGGCGGCGCAGACGTCGTCCGCTCCCCGGACCGTCCGGTATTCCTCCAGGCCGGGCAACCCCCACCCGCGCACCTGCTCATGGAAACCGTGCTGCGTCGCCGGCTGCACCGCCGCCGGTTCGCAGGCGCCCCATCCGTAAAACACCACGCTGAGTCCGCGTTCCGCGACCTCCCGGGGATCAAGCAATCTCGCCGTCCCCGCGGCGAGGTTCCGCGGATTGGCGAAGACCGGCTCATCGGCCGCTTCGCGTTCGCGGTTGATTCGCTCGAATTCGGCGAATGTCAGATAAACCTCCCCGCGCAATTCGATCACCCGCGGTATCGGATTGGGCGAACCGTCCGGCGCAATCCGCCGGAGCTCGCGCGGCAGGGAGCGGATCGTCAGAACGTTCGCGGTCAGGTCGTCCCCTGCGATGCCGTTGCCGCGGGAGACGGCCCGCACCAGGCGCCCGTCCTCATAGGTGACGCTGATGGCCAGCCCGTCGAACTTGGGCTCGACGACAAAAACGGGATCGGCGCGCCCTGCCCGCCTGGCCACGCGAGCAAGAAATGCCCGCAGGTCCGCTTCAGAGTAGGATTTGTCGAGGCTCAACATGCGTTCGCGATGGCGATAGACCGGGAAAAGACCGCTGCGATCATCGCCGATTCCCAGGTCTGCCGCGGAACTGCCCCCGGCGTCGGGAAGAGCAGCCTCGAGCCCCGCGAGCTCGCTCCTCAGCTGGTCGTAGGCGAAGTCGCTGATCTCCGGCGCGGCCTGCCGAAAATACAGGGCGTCATGGCGGGCAATCTCCTGCCGCAACGCGTCGATGCGCCGCGGGACTTCGGCGGGCGTCGAGCCGGCGTGGTCGCCGGAATGAACGGCGACCGTTTCAGAGCCGCCCGACAGCGGTCCGGCCGTGTCTTCTGCCGCGAACGCTGCACAGGCGAGCAACATTCCCAGCGGCGCGCCGAACCAGACCCGGCTCAGGCGCCAGCCGCCCCCACCGTTTGCCAGGCACGTTCGATTCCATCGCATCGTCATTTGCGCAAATGGGGGAATGCACCGAAAGCGAGCAAAACTTCTCCTCCCAACCCGGCGAAGCCGGAATCACTGAGGCTGACATAATGTAGTGACGGATCGAGGTGGAGCGGCTTGTCCCCAAGACGCATGGGGCGCGTTGCCCGTTCGACTTCGCTCAGGGTCCCGAGCCTGTCGAGGGAGGGACAACGCGCTCCACCAACGTCACTTCATTCCGTAAGATTCAATAAGAGCCGCCGGGAAACTCAAAATCCGAAGCTCGAAACAAACCCACCCAATCTCACGCATCATGCGCGGGATTCGCCCGGCAAGAGACCAACGATGTTGCGCGGCTTGCATTTTCAGAGCATTTTGTCTGCCTCGTAGCGGACACCAACCGTATTCTCCGCCATGTCACTTTCTCCCGAACAAACACAAGCCGTTGCCTCCTGGGTCGCCGCGGGCGACAGCCTGTCGGTCATCCAGAAAAAGCTCTCCGAGCAATTCAAGGTCTCGATGACCTACATGGACGTCCGTTTTCTCGTCGACGATCTCGGCCTCGAATTGAAGAACGCCGTCAAGAGCTCTGTCGAGGCCAAAACCGATCTGACGAAGGCGCGCCCGGTCGGGCCCGCCCAACCGGAGAAGAAAGGCGGTCTCCTCGACAAACTGAAGAAGGTCGTCGGGGCGGGCTCCGACAAAGCCGCGGAGCTCGACGAGCCGGACGCCATGGTGGAGGAACCGGATCCGGACGTGGAACCGGCCGATGATCTCGCCGCCCCCGCCGGGCCCGGCGGCGTGAAGATCGAGCTCGATCGCGTGGTGCGTCCCGGCGCCGTCGTCAGCGGCTCGGTCACTTTCAGCGATGGCACGGTCGGCAAATGGGCGCTGGACCAATATGGCCAGCTCATGCTCGACACCGGCAAGAAGGGCTACCAACCCCCGGCCAGCGACGTGCAGGCGTTCCAGCGAGAGCTCAGCACCCAGCTCCAGCGCCATGGATTCTGACCCGGGCTAGGCGCCCCGGCCATATCCATTCGGCAGTTTCAGCGGGAGGCGCGACACCGTGACGCCCGCCGCCGCCTGCGCGAGACCGACCAGCTCGTCGATCAGCACGATTGGATCCTCCTTATAAAGCAGCCGGAGGAAATTCCGCCGCAGGCGTTCGTAGCTGTCCCGATCCGCCAGCCAGCGTTCGATCAGCCCGCGAAATTGCGCCGCGTTTTGCACCAGTTCGGCGGCTTCGCTGTTCTTGAAGAATTTCACCGTGAGGCGTTCCTGCGGCATGACGCCGCCGAAGGCGTTGAAAACGATCGGGCACCGGAAGTGGAGCGCCTTGGCGCAAGTCGTCGTGCCGCCCCGCGTGACAATTGCGTCGCTCGCCTGCATCAGCAGATACACCACGTCGGAATAGCTGTCGATGAAACAGGAAAAACCGGGATGCTGCGCCCGCCAGTGGACCACTTCGTTATAGGCCGATTGGTTGCGGCCGCACACGATGATCGCCTGGAGCCGGTCGGCATGATCCGCCAGGACCGGCAGCAGGTCCAGGTGGTTGTTGGCTCCGTTCATTCCCGTGGCGAGGAACACCGTGAACCGATCCTGGTCGAGGCCGAGCTGGCGTTCGCGGTAGCGCCGGCGTTCTGCGGGTGACAGCACCTCGAAATACCCGCGCGGCTGCATGAGGTTGCCCCGGACCCGCGCCCGGTCCGGCGGCAGGCCAAGCTTGACCGCGAAGTCACTCGCGGTGGGCGTGCGGGAGAAATAGAGGTCCACGGACGGCTCGACCCAGTTCCGGCTGTAGCCCCAGCCTCCGGAAAATTCCCCGCAGTAGGTCGCGCACCGCACATTCCGCGGTCCCAACAACTGGCGGGCGAGCTGGAAATAACCGCGATTGAGGCAATCGTGAACGCTGAAGACGAGGTGCGGCCGGTATTCGCGCAACACCCGCTCGTAGTACAGGCGCCCCAGCGTCACGGTGCGCCGGTTCAACAGGCTGAGTCCCTCGACGGCGGTGTAGAACGCCTTGTGCAGCCAGGGCGACCGGCGCTGGATCCAGTTATAAAGGCCCACGCCCCCCCGATACAGGCGGGACGAGTCCTCGAGCATCTGCTCGATGCGGACGTCGACGTCGTATCGATAGAGCAGGAAGCACCATTCGGCAAAGGCTTGCGCCCGCACGTCGTGCCCGCCGCCCGTGCTGGAGGTCAGCACCAATATCCGGACCTGGGGCACGTCAGGAACAACCGAAATACCGGGCCGCGGCCGCCCGGCGCAGGCTCAGCGGAATCAGGCGGGCCAGCAGCGGCGCCAGCCGCGCCTGGAGGAAAGTCCCGGAGCGCACCGTGCCGCTGCGGTGGCGGCGGAGGGCCCGTCGCAGATCCGTCGCCGCGCGCACGGGCGGCGGCGCCGCCCGGAGGTTGGCTTCGAGTACGTTCCATGCCCGCTGGCGGCGGTCCGCCCGGGTCGGATCGGGCGCGAAATGCTTCTCTGAGCTGGCTTGCATCGTCTGGTTGAATCCCGTGCGGTAATCGCCGGGGCGGAAATCGATCACGATAACTCCGGTTCCGGCAACTTCAATCATCAAACTTTCCGAAAACGCTGCGAGGCCTGACTTCACCACGTTATAGCCGCTCATGAACGGGAGCGGAAATTCGGCGGCCAGCGAGGAAACGTTGACCACGGCGCCGCGGTTGCGGGCGAGCATTGGCCGCAGCGCGAGCTGCGAAAGCCGCAAGGTGCGGACCAGCATGGCGTCAAGCTGCCGCCGCCATCCGGCGAAATCCCCCTCGGCAAAAGCTCCGAACAGGCCATAACCGGCGTTGTTGACCACCAGATCGAGCCCGCCGGCGCCCTGGTCGGCCGCCGCAAAAGCCGCGTCAACCGACGCGTCAGAGTCAAGATCCAGCGTCACCGCCGTGAACCCCGCGCGCCCCGGCAACCGCGCCGGATCGCGCGCGGTCCCCCAGACCCGCACCCCCTCCGCCAAC
>DASRKV010000386.1:0-2934 GCA_035648795.1 Opitutaceae bacterium | reverse complement strand
CTCCCCGTTTCCGGTTGGCGCATGGGCCTTGAGGTTGTACTCGCGCCGGCTGAGCGGCAGGTCGGCGTAATCCGGCATCCGTGGATTCGGGTTCCGCAACTTGCCCAGATAGGTCGTGCGCGGCCGCGTGTTGAGGTATCCGAGCACCGAATACGTCCGCGGCTGCGCCTTGGCCTTCACCACCGCGCTGGTCTCGTCCAGCAGGTTGCCGAACACGATCGCCTCGACCGGGCAGACCTGCTGGCAGGCGGTCTTGATGGCGCCATCGCGCACGAGGACGTCGCCCGGATTGCCGGCCTGCGCCGCCTTCACCTTCTGCAGGATCTTCGCGTTTTCGATGCGCTGCACGCAGTAGGTGCATTTCTCCATCACGCCGCGCATGCGGACCGTAACCTCCGGGTTGCGCACCATCTGGAGCAATTCCGGCATCTCCTTCTGGTGGCCGAACGGCCCTTGATACAGCGCGTCCGTGGCGTGCTTGTTCCAGTCAAAATAGTTGAAGCGGCGTACCTTGTATGGACAATTGTTGGCGCAGTACCGGGTGCCGACGCACCGGTTGTAAGCCATGACATTCAGGCCTTCCTCGTCGTGCACGGTCGCATTGACCGGGCAGACCATCTCGCAGGGTGCCAGTTCGCATTGCTGGCAGGCCATGGGTTCGAGCGAAACCTGGGGATCCTCGGGAATCTCGCGGTTGCCTTCGCCGCCAAACGCCCCCGCGGCGATGCGGCCGTCGGAGTAATAGCGGTCGATCCGGATCCAGTGCATCTCGCGGCCGCGGATAACCTGGTCGCGGCCGACGATCGGAATGTTGTTCTCCGCCTGGCAGGCCACGACGCAGGCCTGACAGCCGATGCAGGTGTTGAGGTCAATCGACATGCCCCATTGGTGGTAGCCTTCGTCAGCCCGGCCGAGCCGTGGCGTCACATAGAGCGAATTGCCGCGCGGGATCTCGGTGGCTTTCTCCGCGGACGGCAACTGCGCGCTGGCCGCGTCGTAGGGCGGGCTGTGCGGTTCGAGGCCGATCGCCGCGACGAACGCCGGGTTCCGCATGAACTCCTCGACGTTGGCCTCGCGGATGATCTCCCGGCCCTCCATCGACCAGTGCTCCTGGGTGTTGGCGAGCGCCTGCGTCTCCCCGGGAAGGACCTCGATGGTGGCGCCCACCGCGATGTGCGGCGCATCGCCGGTCCGCAACGCAAAGGCGCTGAAGCCGGCGCCATTCCCCACGCGACCCGACGAGGTGCGGCCGTAGCCGAGCGGGAGAACGATCGTGTAGTTCGCGAGACCGGGCTGGATTTGCAGCGGACCGCGGATCGTGCGGCCGCCGAGCTTCACCAGACCGACGGGTGCCTTCTCCTGACCCTTGACCCAATCGGCGGCCTCTCCGCGCGCGATGGGGAGTATGCCGCTCACACCGGGGACAATCCCCAACTCCTTCGCGAGCCGCGGCGAGATGAGAATGGCGTTGTCCCAAGTGAGCCGGGTGATGGGGTCCGGACATTCCTGCAGCCAGCCGTTGTTGGCAAAACGCCCATCATCAATCTTGTGGTCCACCACAAAACGCACTTCGAGGCTCTGCGGTCCGATTGCTCGTGGCTTGGGTGTCATGGCGATGATTGCGCCCGTCGCATCGCCCCGGGGCTCAAGCGCGCCGACCCCCGGATAGGCCGTGCCCGCGAGCAAGCCGTCGTACAGAAACTGGCGGAAGGCTTTCTCCGGATCGCCGCCCGCCAAAGTGGCATGGGCATCTTGCCCATGTCCGGGGTCGTTTCCGAACACGGGCGAGACGCCCGTGGCACGTGGCGTGGGCGTCTCGCCCGTGTTCGGAACCTTCGCTACGCCGCTTCCGGCAGCGATCTGAGTTACCGTGCGGTAGACGAGCGTGTAAGGGTCGGTGGTCGGATCACCGATAATCCGCGCCAGCAACGCCAACTCTCCCATCCCATCGAACAACGGAAGGATCATCGGCTGCACGGGAACGATGGTGCCGTCGGCCGTGCGGGCGTCGCCCCACGACTCGAGGTAATGTGTTCCTGCGATGTGCACGCCACCTAGGGCCGAGGTCTCGTCGACGTAATAGCCGTGCCGGATGACCTCGGGCACCGATTTCTGCAGCGCCGGCCAGTCGAGATCCACCGGTGCGTTGTAGGCGGGATTGCCACCGACAATGAAAAGCGTCTTGACCGCGCCGGATCTGACGCGCTCCGCCAGCTGCTGGATCGTCGCGGCGCCGGACGGCTCCACGACGACAAAATCGATCGTCCGGCCGATATTGCCGAGCGCCGCGTTCATCAGGTAGGCGAGCGCGTGCACCGCGGCGGGTTGATGCGCGCCGGCCACGACGAGGCTCGCTCCCCGGTGCGCGAGCAGATCGGCGGCGCACTCGGCGATCCATTCCGGCTTCACGTCGAGTCCCTGCGCCAGCGCCGCATAGGCGTCCGTCGCCAACACCCGGCCCGCGAGCGCCGCGGCGAGCGGCAACACGTGGCTGCTGGCGATGCGCAGACGGTGGTCGGCCATCGCGCCGGTGATTGAAAAGCCGCTTTCCGCCACGTATAAGCGGTTCATCCGGCCGGCCTCGTCCGGCGACGCCACGCGGCGGCCCCGGGCAAAATCGCGCGCGTACGCCGGCGCCGCGGGCTCCGCCTGGAGGAAATCACTGTCGAGGCTGACGATCCGTTGCGCTTCGGCGAAGCGATAAACCGGCTTCACATCGCGGCCAAACACGATGCGCGCCGCCTCGACCGGCGGTTCGTCGGTCACAGGCTCATATTCCGCCCAGATGAACTTGGGAAATTTCTCTTTCAGGCTGGCGACGAGCGCGGCGCGGGTCGGCGAGCCGGACGATTCGGCGAGGAAGGCCAGGCCGGCGCCCTGATTCGCAGCGTATTTCCGGTTGATCGACGCCAGCAAATCGTAGACGGCGGTCGC
>DASRKV010000385.1:0-6833 GCA_035648795.1 Opitutaceae bacterium | reverse complement strand
GCCGGACGATTTCGGCTTCTATTACGGCTGGTATCATCGCCCGGCTTATTGGGGACGGGGCGGCCCATTCTATCCCTATCCATTGTATGCCGGTTATGGCTACCGGCGGGAGCAGCTTGATTTCCGGGTGGTGTTCAAGGACGGCAAGGCCGTTTCCATCGAACAGCGCCGGTAGTGATCAGACGGCCGCGTCCGCTGCGGCGGACTAGAATTTGAAAAGCTGGGACAGCCGCGTCCTGACGGGCACGCCTTTGATGGCGCCAGGCTTGAATTGCCACTGCGCGACGGCGGCCAGGCACCGCTTTCCGAGTTCCTCATTGGTCGATGATTCCACCTTGATCTCGCTGGGCGTGCCGTCGCGTTCGACCACGAAATCGATGGTCACGCTCCCGCCGTGTCGCATGTTGGAGCCCACCACCGGAGCGACGGTCTTGATGGGCACGGGACGTTCATCGAGTTCGGCCGGAGGAGCGACGCGGTCTTCGGCGGGGAGCTTGGCGTCAAGCGTCAGCATCTTCTCCAGCTCAATCTGCCCCTCCACCGTGATGGAGAGGAATCCCGGGCGGTCGAGGGTGAAGCTGGCGTTACCGGGCTGTTGATCGTTGAGGGTCAACGGGGTCTCGCCCAGGGTCTCGCCCTTGCGGATGACACGGGCGCCGCTCGGGGCGCTGGTGATCGTGACCGAACCTCCGGAATATTTTGAAGTGGCGTGTGCCGTCTTGCCACGTTCGACCGTCACATTTTCGGCGTGGTCCGGCCAGCCCTCGCACCGGAACGTGACGACGTAGTCGCCGGTGGGCAGATCCGCCAGCATGGCCGGAGTCTTTCCCTCCTTCACTTCTGCGCCGCCGATGGAGATTCGCGGCGGCGCCGGGCGCACGGCGAAATTAATGTTCTCCGGGGCGGTGCTGATTTCGAGGCTGCCGGTCTGCCGAACGAGTCGAACCGCTCCCGGATCCGTGGCCGCGTTATCCTTGATCTCCACTTCCAGGCTCAGCGGATCAAATCCCGGCATCGAGATGTTGACGGTGTAGCGCCCGAGCCGCAGGTCATTGATGGTAGTGGGAGCCACGCGGGGAGCAAAGTTGCTGATGGCGACGGAGGCTCCGGGGGGATCGGTCACGATGACCAGCGACCCGCGCCCATTGAGGAGGCGATTGGTTTCCGCTTCGCGTTGTCTGGCCTCCTCCGCGGCCTGCTGGCGGGCGGCATCAACCGCCGCGCTTTTCCGCGCGACCTCCTCTTCCGCGCGCATCCGAGCGTCGGCCTCGGCCATGGCCTGCTGCACCGCCTTGTGCCGGGCGACAATTTCCGCTGCCGCGCGCTGCTCGGCCTGGGCCTGAGCGAGGAGAGCCGCCGTCCGTTCTTTCGCCAACTGGCGGTAGAAGAAGGCGCCCAGCCCCAAGACAATCACGAGGAGGCCGACGACGGCGAGGAATGCCGGTGTCTTCAGCAAGGAGCGCGGCGCCGCCAGCTGTTCAGCGCCGGTCGATGGCTTCGAGGCCGGACTTTGGCGGGGAGCGGCGGTCACCGGGGCTGCGACCGCTTGCGCCGGTCCGGCTGCGACTTTCGGCACGGACGTGGCCGGGCGGACGGGTGTTTCCTTCTCCTGCTTTGTCACAGGCGGGTTTGAGCCGGCAGCGATAACCGGCGCTTTCGCCGTGGCCGGCACCGCCGTCTTGGCCGGGGAGGAAGTCGCGGGTGGCCGCACCACCGGAGACGCGGCGAACACGGCCGGGGTCGGTGGAATCAACTTCGGCGCGGGCGGCGCATCGGCGGCCCGGGCCGGCGGCGGAATTGTGGCCGGTTTCGGCGCCGGCGCGACCTCGGCGACCCGGAGCTCCTCTTCTCGTTCGACTCCGTCGATGCTCCAGGCCGGGTGCCAGGCGCTTTCGATGTCGGCTCGATCCGCCGGGACGGCGCTTATCATGCCCAATAAGCCCAACCAGGATGGAGAAAGCCTGGTCGGCGGCGAATTGCCGACGAACGTCAAACCGGCGCCATTGCACCAGGCCGTGATATCGTGCTGCCATGGCGCGAGATTCAACGCCTTCGCCAGTTGTTCGGAAAACCAGTCTTGCCTGGAGGCCAGACCCGTGCAAATCAACGTGGCAGGCGCCCCGCCGGAACCGGTGATTTCGGCGATTGCCGGCTGGAGCGAGCCGGCAACCCGGCCTGCGATCTCGGGGCCAATTTCCGAGAAATCGTAGAATTCGCCCAAGAAAAGCTTGGTCGCCGCGCCCCTGAACTTCAAATTCAACTCCGCCTGCACGCTGTCCGCCACCCGATCGAGGCCGAACGGCAGCCGCTTCACGTTTTCCAGTCCCTGGGCGCTGACCAGGAACAGATCGGACGTCGCCTCGCCAATCTCCCAGACCAGCGCGGGCGCTCCTTTGGTCCGCTGTTGCTCCGCCCGCACCACGCCGAGCAGGCCAACCGTGGCGACCTCGAGGCGGGATGGCGCAACCTTCCACCCGCTCAGCGTCGTCCGGACCCCGGCGAGACTTTCCTTGGGCGCACCGGCCACAAACCAGCGGCTTCCCGCCTTGCCATCAAGCGACAGGCCGCTGCGCGCATCGACACCGACCAGTTCATTCGGGCCCGAACGATCAAAGGAAGAATTGCCGATCAGCGTGCGCAGCGCGGCGAGCGAGGAAGCTTTCGGGGTGTCCTTCTCCGAGGCGAGAAGGAAGAAACGGTTGCGCGGCCGGACCGAGCAGACGACGCCCAGCGTGGCCGGGCCCGCCGCTGGAAACACCGCGCCCAGCGCCTGACTCACGGCGGCCTTGTTGTCGAGCGAGACCTCCCGGATTTCCTCGATTACCGCCGGTCGACCGGGCGTCACGGTCCTGGCCGCGAGCAGGAACGATTCGTTGAATTCAAGAAAGCAGCCTTGGTCTTGGAGCGAGGGCATGACGAAGGATATGAGACCAACGGGGTAATTGTCGCGGCCAAAGTCCTTCCCGGAACAACCAAGAACTCAATTTCATGCGTCAAGAAGGAACACTTGATCAAATACCGACGCGACACTGCACAGAATTCGCACTCTCGGGCAAACTCGGAAATGGCCGCCTGCCGGCAAGCCTTCGACGGTCCGAGACGGAGCGGGTGGTTGTTGACGCGGAAACCGCATCTGCGAGAGTGGTGCCCGGTGCAAGAACAGGAACGGCATCGGTCAGTATGGCGGCAGGCCTTTTTCACCTGAAATTCACGCGTGCAGCCTTTCCCTGATCGCGCTCCAGATAAATAATCCAGAACTGGCCCCGATTCATCCCAATTTCCCATGCCCCCGCCCGCGCCTGCCACGAAGGCACCCCTGAAGATTCTGCTCGTCAGAGATGAAACCCTGGGCCATCGCGTGCGCTCGCTGATGGCGGATGAGTCGACGCTTTATTGGCGGTCGTCGGATCCGCCGAAGGATCTGGAGACGTCGTTGGGGGAGGAGCATTTTGGTCTGATCATCGCGGACTACCGCGAAACGAAAACGGATGTGCTCGATGCAGTCGAAGCGCTGCGGAAACGGCAGCCCGACGCCCAAATCATTCTGATCTGCAAGAAGCTCGAATTGGAGGAGATCATTCATGCGATCAGACTTGGGGTGCGGGATGTCTTCAACCCGCCGCTTGACTTCAAATCCCTGGCCGGCCGCATTGAATCGCTCGTCCGGAGCGGCGACAAATTTCCGGGAATGATCGAGGAGACCGCCCTGGGACGGTGGGGCGAACTGGCCATGCATCTTTCGGAGGCTCCGGCTCCGGCGCAGGCGTTGGCGCCGGCGATCAAGGCGCCGGGTCGCAAAGGCGGGGCGTCGAGCGGGACCGACCCGCAGCTGGAGGTGTTGGTCCAGGAGCGCGACAACCTCGCCAACGAGGTCAAGACGCTCAAGAAGAACTTGGGGGGCGCGGAGGAGGCGCAGCGGCGCCTGCAGGAAGAGCTGGCCTGGACGGCGACGCTCACGGAGCACGCAAAGAATCTGGATCAGGAGGTCCACCAACTGCGGCAGGATCAGGAGAAATCAAAGGAGGAAACGAAGCGGCGGAGTGAAGCGGAGGCGGCGCTGGCGGGCGAGAGGCGGCGGGTGGAGGAACTGCAGGCGGCGCTGGCGCAGCAGGCGAACAGCCAGGCGGCGAAAACGGATGGTCTCGCGGCGGAGCAGCTCGAGGTGGAGCGGGCGATGATTGAGCAGCAGCGCCAGGCGGTGGCCAAACAGCACGCGGCGTTGCAGGAGGAGGCCAAGCGTCTCGATCTTGCGGGCAAGAATCTAGTCCAGGAGAGTGCGCGGCGGGAGCAGACGCAGAAGGATGAATCCGCCCGGCTGGCCGCGGCCGGGCAGAAGCTGGAGTCGGAACAGGCGCTCGCGCGGCAGGCGGCGGCCGAGGCGGAAGCAGCGTTGAGGGCCGAAAAGGCCCGCCTGGAGAAGGCCCAGGCCGAGATCGGACTACAGGCGGCGAAGGCCGAAAAGCTCGCGGCGGAACAGACGGAGCAGTGCGAAGTCGAGCGGGCGATCCTGGATCAACAACGGCGGGCGATGGTCAAACAGCGGGCGATGCTGCAGGAGGAGGCGACACGGCTCGAAACGGCGGCCAAGAACCTCGCACAGGAAAGCACGCGGCTGCAGGCGGAAGTGGAAAAGACCGGACAGGAAGGGCAAGTCAAGGAGTTCGCCGCCTGTGGGGCCCAATTCGAACAGAAACGCCGGCAATTCGAGGAGCAGCTGAAGGAGTTCCTCTCGGTCTGAGCCGGCCGCTGCGGTGGGGCCGCGGGACGGCGGGCTCGATGCGGCCCGCAGGCCGGGAAAAAACTCGCGCCGGATCAGGACACGTCTCCCAATTCGGGCGTCATGCTCCCGATCAATGGCTTTCTTTTGCAGCACAGGCTGCGCATCGCCCGGAATCCTTGCGTGTCGCCCGATTTCTGCCTCGACTGGCCCGCGTTCGCCGCGGTCCTGAAGGCGGGAGGTGCCGGGTCGAAAGTCTGGCGCAAGAGCGGCTTCGAGACGGCCGCGGGCGCCTGGCAACTGGTGGAACACATGGCGACGGGCGACTGCGCGTGGCGGCTGAATCCGCGGACCGGGGCCGCCGGGGCGGCCGCGCTGGCGGACGGAGTCGCGCTGAACGGCGGGGCCTTGGCGTTTCCCGCCACGTTTGAAAACCTGTTGCGGCTGAAAAACCTGATCCAGGAATATGATCCTGCCTCGACTATTTTTCCGACGGCAGGCGCGAAGCTGGGACAGAGCACCCTGGGGATCGGGGCTCGTTTCACGACGCTGCACTGGCCGGCGGTCGAATGGGCGATGAGCGCGCTTGAGCTGGGCGTCACCGCGAACCAGAATTCCATTCCCCGCGAATTGGTCTACGACGTGAACGCGATGCTCGAAGGGCGGCTCGACACGGTGCCCTTCCCGTTCATCGGCACGAACGTGCCCGAGGGGCATCAGGGCCAGAGCGTCGAGGGGATGAGCCACGGTTGCGTCTTGTCGAAACTCAAGTCGGGGTTCCATCACCGCCGCATTGCCTGGAGCTTCAACGCCGACCACCAGCCGGTTGGCGGCAGCTTCGACCGCCGTGAGGATCAGCTGGTCGCCGGCAGCGTGCTGGCCACCTACATTACCTTCGATCTTTCGCCGGAACTGGCGCAGACGAAGGTTCCGGGAGGAGTTGCCGCGCAGCGTGACTACGTCCGGACCCAGGTGGATTCCGCGCTGGTGGCGGGGGTGAAAACCCGGGTGGCGGCCTGCGGGCTCCAGCTCGACGAGGCGCAGTTCAACGCCCTGTTGTGCTACGTCTGGCCGGCGCTGAAGAAGATGAGCGTGCGCGACGGCAAATACCGCCTCGCCCGCGAGCGGGCCTTCACGACCCCGGCGGGCCGGAAGTATTTGCGCGAATTGTCGATCGATGAGCTGCCCGGACTCACCACCCCGGAAACGACCGCCCTCATGCTGGCGCTCTGCGAAATCATGGGCATGCCGGTCAATTTCATCGCGCCCGCCTTCGGATTCCAGAAGAACCTGCCGTTTCCGGACAACGCCGCGCTCCGGGCACTGATCGAGAAGCAGTGGGCGGTCTGCCGGCAGTTTGGCGCGAGCATCGGTTTCCATTCCGGCTCGGGCAAGTCCGCCGAGAATTATCAGGTGATGGGCCGGGTGACCGGCGGGCGGCTGGAGATCAAGACCAGCGGACGCTACACGTACGAAATGGGCGTGGCGCTGGCGCAATCGAGTGATGCGGCCGATCAGGCGCTGTGGCGCGACTGGTACCGCTTCACCGTGGAGCTGGCGCTGCAAGGTGCGGTCAGTACCGACCCCGCGGAGCAGAAGATGGCGCGAGGGTTCATCACCGACGCCTTGACCAGGGCGGGCAGGCCGATCGACGTGTTTGGCTCGGCGGCCGCAGCGCGGGCAGCGGTCGAGGCGCTCCCGGCGAGTCCCGACCACATGTATTGGTTCGAATACAACTTCCTCTTCGTGCTGGCGGCCGGTGGCAAGGCGGAGAAGAAGGCCCTCGGCGACCATTCGCCCCGCGGCTACCGGCAACGCGCGCGGTTCTACGCAATCAGCAAGGAGGGCCGGCTCAATTTTGCCAAGGGCATCGCGCGCTACATCGCCTTTCTCGCCGAGAACACGGGCCTGGTACCAGCCGATCGTTGCGCGGCCGCGCGCAAGCTGCTCGACCGTTACGCGACGATGGAAGACTTTCTCGCCGACATCAGCCGTTAGCCGGTCGGGTCAAAGCCCGGCAGGCTCAGTCCTGGATTTGCAGGCTCTTCGGGGTGTACTCCATCAGCTCGATGCTGTTGCCGTCCGGATCCTTGATCCAGCACTGCTTCGATCCGTC
>DASRKV010000384.1:0-4968 GCA_035648795.1 Opitutaceae bacterium | reverse complement strand
GTGGCGCGCGGCGGGATTGGTGACGTCGTTCGCCCCGACCACCACCACGACGTCGGTGTTCTGGAAATCGTCGTTGATGTGGTCCATCTCGAACAAGAGCTCGTAGGGCACGCTCGCCTCGGCCAGCAGCACGTTCATGTGCCCGGGCATGCGACCGGCGACGGGATGAATCGCGTAGCGGACGGTCGCGCCGCGCTCGATGAGCAGTTCTGCCATCTCGTGCACGATATGCTGCGCCTGCGCCACGGCCATGCCGTAGCCGGGGATCACGATGACCGAGCCGGCATTTTCCAGCATGAGCTTGGCGTCCTCCGGCGTGTAGCGGATGACGGTGCGCGTCTCGGTCTTTTCGGCCGCACCCGCCGGCGGCGCTGAACCAACCGCGCCAAACAACACGTTGGCAAACGAACGGTTCATCGCGCGGCTCATGAGGACTGAAAGGAAGAAACCGCTGGTGCCGTCGAGCGAGCCGGCGATGATAAGCACCTTGTTGTCGATCGCAATGCCCGTCGCCGCCGCAGCGAGGCCGGCGTAGGAATTGAGCAGAGAAATGACCACCGGCATGTCGGCGCCGCCAATCGGCATGACGATCAGCACGCCGACCACGAGGCCCAGCCCCAGCATCGTGTAGAAGGCCCAGGTGGTGTCGGGCGCATGGAGCAGGTACAGAAACAGGACGATGGTGGCGGAAAACAGCGCCAGATTGAAGATATTCTGCCCCCGGTAGGTGATGGGCGCGCCGCGGATCAGCTCCTGGAGTTTCCCGAACGCCATCAACGACCCCGTGACCGTCACCGCGCCGAACAGCACCTCGAAGCCCAGGGCGGCCATGCGCAGGCGGCCCAAGCCCTCGCCGCCATACTCAATGTACTTGAAGCAACCGACGAGCACCGCGGCCTGCGCGCCAAACGAGTGGGAGAGGGCGATCCGTTGCGGCATGGCGGTCATCGGCATGAAGATCGCCATCAGGGCGCCGATCGCCGAGCCCACTCCGGCGCCGACGAGGATATAGGTCCAGGTGAGGATCTGCGTGTACAGCAGGGTGCCGACCACCGCCAGCGCCATGCCGATCTCCGCGAGGAACATGCCCCGTCGCGCCGTTGCGGGCGAACTCAGGGAACGCAGGCCCAGCACAAACAGGACCGCGGCCGCGAGATACGACCACTCGGAGATGACGATATTGACGTCGGTCATCATTTTTTGGCCCCGGGTTTCTTCCGTCGGAACATCTTCAGCATGCGGTCGGTGATCATGAAGCCGCCGACGACGTTGATGCTTGCGGCGCAGACCGCGAACATGCCCAGGATGGAGCTCGTCAGGCTGTACTGGCCACTCGCCGCCACGAGCGAGCCGACGAGCGAGATGCCGGAGATCGCGTTGGTCGCCGACATCAGCGGCGTATGCAGCGTCGGCGAAACCCGGCCGATCACCTCGAATCCGAGGAAGCCGGCCAGAACGAGGATGAAAAGATAGAACATAAGCCGGCCGAAATCCATCGGCGGCAGGGTGTGCGCGGCGTGTTGCGCCGCTTCGGCGGTGGCGAAGAAGAGAGGCGTCATGCGGAAAACATCGACCGGGATAGCTTCAATCGGGGTGGCGCGACTTGGCCCAAGGCGCCTTCGATTTTCCGCCGGGCAAGCGCGTTGGGGACAACGCGCACCACCCCTCGACTGGCGGGCAAATGTCCTTGTTCACTGGTATGGTTCCGATTCATGGTGCGCCGAGCAGCTTGCGCACGGTGTCATTGGTCACCTCGCCGCCGCGCGTGAGGCAGGCGCCTTTGACAATCTCATCGGCTGGGTCGGGCTCGGCGCCGGGCTTGGGAAAAAGGTGGCGGAAGAAATTGAAGCAGTTGCGGGCATAAAGCGCGCTCGCGTCGGCCGGCACCGTTGCCGGGAGGTTGACTGCGCCGATGATGGCGACGCCATGGTGCATGACCGTTTCGCCCGCCCGGGTCAGTTCGCAGTTGCCGCCCTGCTCGGCGGCGAGATCCACGAACACGGCGCCCGGCCGCAGCAGACCGGCCATCTTCTCCGTGACCAGCAATGGCGCCTTCTTGCCGAAAACCTGGGCGGTCGAGATCACGACATCGACTTTCGGCAGACGCGCCCCAATGGCCTCCATCTCCTTCTGGATAAATTCAGGGGAAAGCTCCTTGGCGTAGCCCCCGGCTGTCTCGGCGTCCTTGGGCAGCTCCATTTCCACGAACATCGCGCCGAGGCTCTTGACCTGCTCGCGCACCGCGGGGCGCGGATCGAAGGCCTCCACGCGCGCGCCGAGACGTTTTGCGGTTGCAATCGCCTGCAAACCGGCCACCCCGGCCCCGAGAACGAGCACGGTGGCGGGTGTCACGGTGCCGGCCGCGGTCATGAGCAGCGGAAACATCTTGCCCAGCCGTTCGGCGGCGATGAGCACCGCTTTGTACCCGGCCACCGTCGCCTGGGAGCTCAGCGCATCCATGCCCTGGGCCCGGGTGATCCGCGGAATAAACTCCATGGCGTACCCGGTGATCCGGCGCCGGAGAAAAATCTGCAGGACCGGCGCGTTGCCAAACGGGGCGAGGAAGCCGACGTACGCCGCGCCTTCGCGGATCAGCCCGGCCTCTGCCACGGAGGGTGGCTGGACCTTGAGGATCAGATCGGCGCTTGCGTAGAGCTCCGGCGCCGAGCCGAGGAGCCTGGCGCCCGCAGCGGCGTATTGGGCGTCGTCGATGCCTGCGGCCCGACCGGCGCCGCCCTCGACCAGAATCTCGTGCTGGTCGCGCAAAAGCGCCCCGGCCAGGGCGGGGACAAAGGCAACGCGTGTTTCGCCCGGCGCGGTTTCTTTCGGTATGCCAATCTTCATCCGTGGTTAACGAGGGCCGCCAATCTAGCACGAAAACCTCAATATTGAAAACGCCTTGCGGCCATGAAATGCCTTTGACCCCCGCCCGCCGCCTGCGAGGATCCGCCGCGATGTACCTCAGCATTGTGGGTCTGGTTCTGGCCATCGTGGTGGGGATCTATTTCTGCAATAACCCGCTCAAACACAGCCGATGGTTCCTGGTCCGGCGGTTCATCAACTGGTTTCCGCTGGGGATGACCTACGCGTTCCTCTACATGGGGCGCTACAATCTCAATGTCTCCAAGAACGCCCTGGGCACGCTGATGCCCAAGGAGGATTTCGGCCTGATCTTCGCCGCGGGCACGCTCACCTACGCGTTGTCCTTCCTGATCAATGGACCGCTCGTCGACAGAATTGGCGGAAAGAAGGGCATCATGATCGCCGCGGTTGGCGCGTCGGCCGCCAACATCCTGCTGGGTGTCCTCACCTACCTGATCGTGGCGCATCACTTCAAGGTAAACCTGGTGGGCGCCTTCTCGGTGCTTTACGCGCTGAACATGTACTTTCAAAGCTACGGCGCGGTTTCGATCATCAAGGTCAAGGCGTACTGGTTTCACGTGCGGGAACGCGGAGTCTTCGGCGCGATCTTTGGCACCTTGATTTCCTTCGGAATCTACTTCGCTTTCGATTGGGGTCAGGCGATCGTCGACATGACCAAGGTGAGTCCCGGCGGCGAAATGGGATGGCTGCATCGTCTCGTCCAATGGGTCTTCGGGATGAAGACCGGCGCCGTCGACGCGACGTGGGCGGTCTTCTTCATTCCGGCGGCGATCCTGCTCTTTTGGGTGCTGCTCGACTGGTGGTTGATCAAGGACACGCCGGAAGAAGCCGGCTTTGCGTCGTTCGACACCCACGACGCCTCGTCGGGACAGATGAATGTGGATTTCACCGCGACGCAGTTGCTCTGGAAGGTCTTCACGAGCCCCTTGATGTTGTTGATCGCCTGCGTCGAGCTGACCTCCGGCGTCTTTCGCAATGGCATCGCCCAATGGTATTTCATCTTCGCCAACGAGGTGAAACAACCCGGCGCGGAGTTCTTTCTCCAGCACTGGGGATGGCTGCTCTGCATCTTCGGCATTGTCGGCGGGTTCGCCGGCGGGCTCGTCTCCGACAAGCTGTTTCAATCGCGCCGGGGTCCGCCCGCAGGGCTGCTCTGCGGCGCGGTGCTGGTCGCGTCGCTGGTCATGGCGGCGTTTCTGTTTTCTTCGCCCCGGATCGTCGGTGCCGCCGGCGTCGCCATCGTGATGTGCGCGGTCGGCATCACCTCGTTGATGTCCGGCACGGCCGCGACGGATTTTGGCGGACGCAAAGCCACGGCGACCTGTTCGGGCATCGTCGACGGCTTTGCCTATCTGGGCAGCGCGATACAGTCGTTCAGTCTGGGCTACATCACCACCTGGAACTGGCATTGGTGGCCGCTTTTCCTGGCGCCCTTCGCTATAATTGGAGGGCTGATCGCCATCAAGATCTGGCACGAACTGCCGCCCGCCACCCGGAAATATATCGCCGAAGTTGAGCACAAACGGGTCGAAGGCCTGAAGGGAGCGACGGCCGTCGCGCCGTAGCTGCAGCACATTTCAGATCTTTGCAAAACCATAGGCGAGACTCGGCCTTCGTCAGAGGCCATGACGGAGCCGCGGGCGGAAAGGAGCTGCTTGATTGATTTCACGGGCACCGAGTATCGTCGATCCCCAAGATGTAACAGGGCCCGCCGAACACCCGGTTCTGCCCAGCCTGCACCACGCAAAACTGGATATGGCTCTCTCCCTCAATTTCCGCTAGGGTGGCCGCTGTTTCATGCGAATCTCGGCAGGCATATTTCTGGGCGCGCTTCCGTGCGCCACGGCTACGCGAGGCATGGTGAGAACCAATGCCGCAACTGCCGGAGCGCAGGCGGGCAGCCTTCGTCGGATGAGACGTCGCACGCCGGCGCGCCTCCTCACGCCACGAGGAAACATTCCTCAATGGCGTTGTTGGGTATTCTCTTTTCTGCTCTTGGCTGACCTTCCCGGCGTTGCGTCCGCGCGCGGATGGGGAGACGCAACCGAAGGCCGGCCAATCCTGCAGGTGTTCAAGGCGAGCGAC
>DASRKV010000383.1:0-2428 GCA_035648795.1 Opitutaceae bacterium | reverse complement strand
GCCCTGGATCCAATTGACCGCCGCCGCGCCGTTTAGCGCCTGGTCCGGCGCGAGCTTCGGCAACACGTGTTCCGGTAAAACCGAAACCGGCGAGCAGTTCCAGATCGTAATGCCCCAAGCGGCGGCCGCACGGGCGGCCAGCTCGAATGATGGCAGAACCGCCGAGGCATAGTCGCGCACCAGAAAACTCGGCGCCGGATTATCTTCGCAGTAACTTCGCTTCCCGCCGGTCAGGTCCATTCCAAAAACGAAGATCTGGCGAAAACCCCAGCCGCACAGCAACTGCAGGCACGGATAGATCACGGTGTCGCCGGGGAACACGCCGACTGCCGGATTAAGGGAAAAGCCCAGGCCGTTCGGGGCCAACATCACGCCGGGCAGACGGCGCCATGCCGCCTTGTCATTACGTGGGCCGAGATAGGGTTGGCTCAAATCCGTAAACAAAACCAACCGACGGCCGACGAGCAACTGCGGATCCCGCTGCAAAATCTCGACAAAAACGCGATGATTCGCCGCGAACGTTTTCGCCGCGTCGAGCCCGGCGCGGAATAAATCCCACCTTCCTTTGATGAATCGCAGATCGGTCACCACATACAGATCGAACTGGCGGTCGCCCCGCGGTACCGCCGCATGAGCTCCGTTCACGGCCACGGAAAATCGGTCGAGCAGTCGCTGGCGGTCACGAATCTCGAGAATTGAGGGGCCGGAAGCGACGATATTGCACCCACCAGCGAGGTTGCCGGGGCCGGGTCCGGCGGCGGCGTGCGTGACCGGCAGAACGATGCGTTCGTCCCAGATCAGGTAACCATGCCCGGGTCGCGCCGTGTCCGGCAGACAGAGAAATCGTCCGTCGTACGCCCGGTTATGCCAGAACGGACGCCGCGCGAAGAGGCGAAGCCAGACTCGTCGGGCAAATCGTTTTGCCCCGACGGACAGCGCTCCCGAGGGGGCGCGATTCGTCCAGGCGCAGCGGAGTCCCTTCAAATCGTCCGCAGGGGTGTCGGCATCGGCCGAACCTTCGTGAATCATTGCGACGATTGACGCTTGAGCCGAAGTCGAGTTACACCCGCGCGAAACTCTGGTAAGCAAAAGAAGGTACTTTTGCGTCCCGAGGAAACAGCACAGTCTGGGGAAATCTTGCCGGCGGGGGGGTGAGCTGATTTCACCACGGCGGCAGGCGCACTGGAACCCCCGGAGGGAGCGCAAGGCCGCTGATGGCGGCGGGAAGCTTCTTGGGGTCAAGAGGGGAGACTAGCGCAGGTTGCGCAGGTAAGCTTGAATCGTCTCATGGTCGCCGATCCTCTCGATGCGGATTTCGCCATTACCCCAGAGGAACAGCCCGCGGAGATCGCGGCTCGCGCGAAACTCGAACAGTCCCGGCCGCAGCCGCCGGATTCCAAGGCCGGCGTGCAAGTGGGGTTGGCCAAACTTCCGCGGCAGCTCCTGGAGTCGCGCCAAGACCGCAGCGTGTTCAGCGGCGGGCAGCTCGGCGAGTTTTGCGGCGGCGGACTTTGAAAGGAAGACGCGCGGAGGCATTTTTTCGGATTGCTTCGTCGAGAGTCACGTATTCGCCGGCCGCAATCGCCTGTTTGGCGTGGCGGGTCATGGCCGAGGCCGCCCGGTCCGCCTCCGCTGTGGTCAGACCGTATTCCTGCTCCATGTAATCACCCGCTTCGATCGGCACGGGCCGCAGGGCGACGAGCCGGGAGCCCAAAACCACGCCAATATCCTCGCCGCGGAGGGCGCGACGGACCCAGTGACCGAGATTGGCCCGTGCTTTGGTGACGGTCAGTGTTTGCATGTGCACACTTTTGCGTCACGGGAATGTCTGTCAAGCCTTGCCGGCGCTAGATGATAGCGGCTTCTTCAAGGTCGCCAGCACAGCAACCATCTTCTGAGTGAGGCGGTTCGTGACGCCGTCAATCGCCTGAATGGGGTCCGTCTTCGCGTGCCGGATGTCGTTGACGGCTCCCGCGAGGGCGCCGGGGGAAGACGCCATTCTCCAGGCGTGCGAACTCGACCACCCGGCGCATGAATTCATCCACGCGACCATCGGCGGTGAGGTCACCCGGCACGCGCTCAAGCTCTGACTTGACCCGGTGCCGGCAAACTATAAGTACAAGTAGCATGCCAGATACGTACCAAGTCAAAGAGGCCCAGAGACAGTTGCCCAAGCTCCTGCGCAAGGCGGAGGCCGGAGGGATCGTGACCATTTGGCGCCGCAACAAACCCGTCGCGCATGTCATCGGCGCGGATCGGATGGCTGCGATCGCGGAGACGATGGAAATCCTCGCCAATCCTGCCGCGATCAAGGCCATCCGCGCAGCGGAGGCAGGTCGAGGCCGCAATTATCCGGCCAAGGATCTTCCCGAGTGAACTACCGGGTCACCGTCAAGAAACAGGTGATGGACTTTGCGGCCAGCCTGGC
>DASRKV010000382.1:0-3751 GCA_035648795.1 Opitutaceae bacterium | reverse complement strand
GATGCGTTCGACGGATATCTGGCCCGCCGGTGGGGCGCGGAGTCGGATCTTGGCCGCCGGCTCGACAGTTGGGGCGACTATGTCGTGACCTCCGCGGCGGTGGTGGGAATCTGGCGGTTGTGGCCGGCGGTCATGCGGGAGGAATGGCCGTGGTTCGTGACGACCCTGGCGGGGTGCTTCGCCATCGTCGCCTACGGATTGATCCGCTGGCGGCGCGTGCTGGGCTATCATACGTGGCTGGCCAAGGGGATGGCGATCGTTCTGCCAATCACGGTGATCGTGCTGCTGGCCGGCTGGTCGGCGGTGCCGTTCCATGCCACCGTGATCCTCGAGGTGCTGGGCGGGTTCGAAGAGCTGGCGATCGCCGTGGTTTTGCCCGGTTTTTCCGGGCATATGCCCAGCCTCTGGCACGCGTGGCGCCACCGCCGGGGGGAGTCGCAGCCGCCGGCGTGAAGGCTGGCCTTCAAGGGAGGGGGCGTGTAGTCGTGCCGTCGTGCCGGACCAGTTGTTTTTATTCGATTCGAAGCTGGAAATGACGGAGACGGGCATCCAGTTCGTCCGCAGCGATCGCGCGCGCCATTACCGGCTGACGTTGCGGCGGGACGGCGCGGCGGTGGCGACCATCCCCCGGCGCGGCTCGGAGCGGGAGGCGCGGCGGTTTGTCGAACAACAGCGCACCTGGCTGGAACGCGCCCGGGCCCGCCAGCAGGCCCGGCCGCGCTCCGCCGCCGAGTGGACCCCGGGCACGAGCGTGCTCTGGCGGGGTCAGGAGGAGGCGATCCGGCCCGTCGGCGAGAGCGGACGCCCGCGGGTGAGCCTCGGCGCCGACGTGTTTCGCGTGGCGCGGAGCGACGGTGATTTGCGGCCGGCGCTGGAGGCGCAGTTCGCGCGCCGGGCGCGCATCGAAATGCCGGCGCGCGCCTGGGAGCTGGCGGCCGAGACCGGCAGCGAGATCAAACGGGTGGTCATCCGCAACCAGCGTTCGCGCTGGGGTTCCTGTTCCGCGCGCGGCACGATTTCGCTCAACTGGCGGCTGATCCAGGCGCCGGATTTTGTGCGCGATTACATCATCTACCACGAGCTGGCGCATCTGCGGGAGATGAATCATTCGGCGCGGTTTTGGGTGCGCGTGGAAACGCTCTGCCCGGCGTGGCGGGCCGCCGAGCGCTGGCTGAAGCGCGAGGGCAGCCGCGTCGGCCTTTAGGCGCTGACCGGTGAAATTCTGCGCCTTTGGGCGCGCGATCCAGATTCCCCGGTGAAGCTCCCGTTCCGGTTTCGCCGGGTCAGCATCAGCTTCGCGCCGCCGGCTTGTCGGCGATGAGCACGCTGGCCAGCGCGGAGATGGTCAGCACGACGCCGATGACTCCGAGCGAGAAGAGCGTCGAGAGATTGAGCCAGGGTTCGATCAGCATTTTCCCGCCGATGAACACGAGGATGACCGCGAGCCCAAGCTTGAGATAGCGGAAGAGCTGCATCACGCCGTTCAGCGCAAAATAGAGCGAGCGCAGGCCAAGAATGGCGAAAACGTTGGAGGTGAGGGCCACAAAACCATCCTTGGAAATCGCCAGGACAGCCGGCAGCGAGTCGAGCGCAAAAACCAGATCGGTGGTCTCCACCACCATCAGGACGAGGAAAAGCGACGTTGCCGCCAGGCGGCCGGCGTCACGGACAAAGAAGTGTCCGCCTTCCTGCCGGGGCACCACCGGGAAAAACCGGCGGAACAGCCGCACGGCGACATTGTGATCGGGATCGACGCGGACCTTTTCCGCCCTGGACCGGGCCATCTTGACGCCGGTATAGACGAGAAACGCACCGAAAAGATAGAGCACCCAGTGAAAGCGCTGGATCACGCTAACGCCCGCGAGGATGAAGGTCGCGCGCATCAGCACCGCGCCGAGGATGCCCCAGAACAAAACGCGGTGCTGCCATTTCGCCGCCACCTGGAAGTAGGAGAAAATGACAATGAAAATGAAGACGTTGTCGACGCTCAGGCAGAGCTCGACGAGATAGGCGGCCAGGAACTGGTTGCCGAGTTCGCCGCCCCGCCAGTGATACACGATCCCGTTGAACGCGAGCGCCAGGGTGAACCAGACGCCGCACCAGACCAGGGCCTCCTTCATCTTCACCTCATGGGAGCGGCGCTGAAACACTCCGAGATCCAGCGCCAGCATGGCGCCGATGAATCCAAAGAAGCCGGCCCAGGCCCACCAGGGGAGCGTGGTCGACGGGTTGCTGATCGCGATCAGGGAAAACACAGCGTGCCGAGATTGCCACCGCAGGTCGTGCGGGCAAGCGGAACTGGCCCGGGGTGCACATCAGGTTATGCGGGATCGCTTAAACCCACGGGCGGGGCGCCCGTGCCGCGTGGCACGGGTGTTCCGGCCATGTCTGCCAGACCGGCGAACGCTCCGAACCTGATTTGCGCCCGCTCCCCGAGACGCGCTGATGCGCTTTGACAACCGTGGCGGAGATGTTTTCTAACGACCGCTTCCCATGATGAAGTTTCTGCGGTTTTCCTCGTTGGTGTTGTTTCTGGCGGCCGGGGCGGCGGCGCGCGCGGCGGAGAGCGCGTCAACCCTGCAGCCGGCTAACGATATCCTGGAGCATTTTGTCGACTGGCTCCAGTGGCGCATCTTTCCGGACGGGGCCCACAGCGACCTGATCCATTGGATCGCCTGCGGCGGGTTGTTTCTCGCCGCCATCCTGCTGCGCCGGGTGGTCACCAACATCATTTTTCGCGGACTGAAGAAGCTCTCCGAGAAGACGGAGACGACCCTTGACGACAAGCTCTACCCCGCGCTGGAACAGCCGGTGGCCGCCTTCATCATGGTGCTGGGCATCTTTGGCGCGTTGACAGTGCTGAAGCTCTCGCCGGCGGTCGACGCTCTGATCAGTCACGGCGCCATCATCGCGATTCTCGCGGTGCTGTTCTGGGGCCTCGTGCGGGCCGGCGGCGCCGTGCTCGATCATTTGGAGGACATGGCGCACGACCGGCAGATCGGCATCGCCCACTTCATGCCGCTGATCAAGAAGGCGCTGGCCGCCCTGGTCATTGTTTTCGGCGTGCTGATGGGAATCAAGAGCCTGGGCGTGGACGTCGGGGCCGTCCTCACCGGCCTGGGCATCGGCGGCCTGGCGTTCGCCTTCGCCGCCCAGGACACCATCGCGAATCTTTTCGGCTCCTTTGTCGTCGTGCTCGACCATCCCTTCAAAGTCGGCGACTACATCCGGATTGGCTCCGCCGAGGGAACGGTCGAGGACATCGGCCTGCGGTCGACCCGGCTCCGTTCGGCCGCCCGCACGCAACTGGTGCTGCCCAACAAGACTGCGGCGGCCGAAGTGATCGTCAATTTCACCCGCATGCCGCAGCGCCGGGTTGATCAGAAGATCGGCCTGACCTACGCCACAACGCCCGAGCAGATGGAGGCGATCCTGGAGGACATCCGGAAAATCCTCCGAGAGGACCCCGGCGTGCATCAGGAATTCGTGACCGTCAATTTCACGGACTACAGCGATTCGTCGCTTGATATCCAGATCGCCTATTTTACGGCCGATCCGGATTTCAAGATCCATCTCGCGGTGCGCGAGCGGATCAACCTGAAGATCATGGGGGTGGTGGCGGCCCGCGGACTCTCGTTCGCCTTTCCGACCCGGACGCTGCAGTTCGAAGGCGAACTCGCGAACCGCATGGCGGGCATCGGGCCGCAAGCGTAGTCGCATGGCGGGTTCAAGGAAGATTGGTCCCGAAGAA
>DASRKV010000381.1:0-7106 GCA_035648795.1 Opitutaceae bacterium | reverse complement strand
GATGTGGGTTCCCCCGCCTGGCGGTGCGCCGCGCTGCCGGTTGGCGCTGCTCAGAATAGGTGAAATCGGGAACCGGAGGCCGTCGTCTTAAGGCGCATCGTGAGCGCATCTGTTTCCGAACGCAGCCTTTTCTCAGCATGGTGATGGCAGCGGCAGGGACCCGACTTTTGCTTCACGTCGTCGTGGATGGCCCGTGAGGCACGACCCGGATCGCCGAGTCGCTGGTGCGCGGACACGCGCGGAGCGGTCGCGTGGCCGCTGCCTTGGTTCTGCGTCGCTCGCGCTCGACCCACCCGGACCGTCTCGCGGCGCTATCTGGCGAGGGGCTGGCCGCGCACCTCCTGCCCTACAAGCCCAATTGTTGGATGATCTGGCAGTTGTGCCGGCTGTGTCAGCGGCTCCAGCCCGACATCCTGTTCGCGCACGGCTACAGCCTGCATCTGTGGGCCCGCTATGCGGCGCTGGCAGCGAAGGTGCCGCACATTGTGCACGTCGAACACAACCGGGAAGACTATCCGGTCCAGCGCCTCCGCCAGAACCGCTGGCTGGCCCGTCGCACGGACCGCATCGTCTGCGTCGCGAATGGCATCACCGACCGCCTGCGTGCGCTCGGTCTGCCGGCGGACAAGCTCACCGTCATCCCCAACGGCCTCGATCTTTCCCCTTTTCGCTCGGCCGACCGGCCCTTCGCGGCCCGCGCGCAGGATTTGCTCATGCCGGCCCGTTTCTCGACGCAAAAGGATCATCAGACTCTCCTGCGGGCGCTCGCCCGGTTGGCCGGGGAGGGCTGCCATCCCTCCCTCATGCTGGCGGGCGGCGGGAAGGCGAAACTTCAGGCCGCGTGCGCGGCGTTGGCGGAGTCGCTAGGCATCGCCCGGCAAGTCGCCTTCCTCGGTGTTCGCCAGGACGTGCCGGAACTGCTCATGCGGACCAAGATCATGGTCTTGAGCTCGCACTACGAAGGCATGCCTCTGGCGGTACTGGAAGGCATGGCCGCGGGCTGCGCCGTCGTGGCTTCCGACATACCCGGTGTGCGCGAGGTGGTCGACCATGACCGGACTGGTCTGCTCTTCCCCCCCGGTAACGCGACCGCGCTCGCGGCGGCGCTTAAAGACCTGCTGGGCCGGCCGGACCGTGCCCAGACGCTCGGCGCCGCCGCGGCCCGCCAGATCGCCCAACATCATTCACTGGCGGCGATGGTCGACCGCTACGAAGCTCTGGCCGGGCAATTGCTTGAGCTTGAAACACGCCGGTAGTTTCCTCCAAATTCGGGATCCGCACCGGCTCAACGCCTGCCGTTGACTGGTCCATGATGACTGCCTCATCTCCCTTCGTTCCGCTTGTCGTCCGTTTCGGCGCGTTCGGCGACATGATCTTGATCGTCCCGATGGTCAAGGTCCTGAGCCGGCGCTACGGGCATCCCTGCGAGGTGGTTTGCTCCGGTTCCTGGGCCGAGCCGCTGCTCCAGCGCGTGCCCGCCGCCGGACGGCGCTTCCTCCTCACCAGCCGGCGGGCTCCGTACTGGTTCAACGGCAGTCAGCGGCGGCTGGTGGCCTGGTTGCGTCGGCGTCCGCCGGGACCCGTTTATGTCTTCGAGCCGGATGAGAAATGTCACTGGCTGCTGCGGCGTGGCGGGATCAAGTCCGAGTGGATCTGCTCGCTGCGCGACCTGCCCCGCCGGCCGGGTGAGCACATCATGGCCCATGCCCTGCGCCTGGCTAGGGAAACCCCGCCGGCCCTGCGGGCTTTTTCCGGCGCGGCAGCCGATCCGACATTTACCCCCGATGCGCGCCCGGTCCTGACGGAGGAGGACCGGCGTGACTGCCGTGAGTGGCTGGCGCAAAAGAGCCTGGCGAGAGCGCCCTTGGTGCTGGTCCAGCCTGGCAACAAGAGGACCATGCGGCGCGGCGCGCGGCGGCGCGACAGCAACATCAAGTACTGGCCCGAGGAAAACTGGGGCCGGGTCATCGCCGGGGTCCGGAAAATCCTTCCGTCTTCCCGCGTGCTGATCTGCGGCTCGCCGGCCGAGCGCACCCTGGCGGAGGATATCGGCCGCCATAGCGGCTGTGACGGCGTCATGGTGGCGACCGATGACCTTCCCATTCCGCGACTGTTCGCGCTGCTCGAGCACGCCCACAGCATGATCAGCGTCGATACCGGACCGGCCCATGCGGCCGCCACCATGGGTTGTCCCCTGGTCGTCCTGTTCGCCCGCACCGACCCGCAATTGTACGCGCCGGTCGCCACCTCTGCGCCCGTGCGGATTGTTTCACCCGATCCGGCGGTTTTCGAAGCCAGCCTGTTGTCCATTCCACCGGAAGCGGTGCTGGCGGCCTGGCGGGAGCTCACGCCCGCCTGACGTGGCCCGGACCGTCCGGACCTTCACGAATTAACGTTGCCGCCGCCGCAGGCGCCCCGCACGGTCGCTTCCGGCCCTCCCGCGATGCCTCTGCTTGAAGTCACCGATCTTCGCACCAATTTCCATACGCGCACCGGGATTTGTCGCGCGGTCCACGACGTCAGCTTCACCCTGGAAAAAGGGGAAACGCTGGGCATTGTCGGCGAATCGGGCTCGGGGAAATCGGTCACCTGTTACTCCCTGATGGGACTCGTGCCCCAGCCGCCCGGTCGCATCGAAAGCGGCTCGGCGATGTTCGACGGGGTCGACCTGCTGCACTGTCCGCCACAGACGGCGCGCTCCATCCACGGCAAACGCGTCGCGATGATCTTCCAGGATCCGATGACCTCGCTGAATCCCTATCTCCGGATCGGCGACCAGTTGATCGAGCCCCTGCTGATCCACGAGAAAACCTCGAAGGCTGCCGCCCGCGCACGGGGCCGGGAGATGCTGGAAGCCGTGGGCATCCACGACGCGGCCGCCCGGATGGATCGCTATCCGCACGAATTCTCGGGCGGCATGCGCCAGCGGGTGATGATTGCGATGGCTCTCATCACCCGGCCGGAGCTGTTGATCGCCGACGAACCCACGACCGCGCTCGATGTCACCGTGCAGGCGCAGATTCTCGAGCTGATCAAGCGCTTCCAGCGCGAACTCGGCATGGCGGTCATCTTCATCACCCACGACCTGGCCGTCGTGTCTGGACTGTGCGATCGCGTGCTGGTGATGTACGCCGGCCGCATTGTCGAATCGGCCGATGTGCGCGCGATCTTCCGTCAACCGCGCCACCCCTACACCCGGGCGCTGCAACGCTCGATCCCTTCCACGCAGCCGAAGGGGGCGGAACTGTACACAATCCCGGGACTGCCGCCCGATCTTTCCCAGCCCGTCGTCGGATGTCCGTTTGCCCCGCGGTGCGAGTTCGCCGTCGATCGCTGCCGCCGCGAGGATCCGGTATTGCGGAACGTCGCGCCCGGCCGGACCTCGGCTTGCCTCCGCGTCCAGACCGGCGAAATCTGAGTCTCACCGGAGATCGCAAAGAACGCAGGGCCCAAGATCGACGTCGCATCCGGTTTTCCTCCGCGGCCTTCGCGGCCTCCTGTAAAGCAAATCATGTCCGATCCCATCCTCGAGCTGAAGAACGTCAAAACGCACTTCCCGGTCCACCGCGGCTTCGTGCGGACGCGCGCCGCCGGAACCGTCAAAGCGGTGGATGGCGTCAGCCTGGCGGTGCAGCGCGGCGAAGTTCTGGGCCTCGTTGGCGAATCGGGCTGCGGCAAGTCGACGCTCGCGCGGACGATCCTCCAGCTCGTCCCCGCCACCGAAGGCACGATTGTGCTCGAAGGTCGCAACCTCACCGCGGCCAACTCCGCCGAAGTGACGGCGGCGCGGCGCAAGCTGCAGATGGTCTTTCAAGATCCATACGCTTCCCTCAATCCCCGCATGACCGTCTTCGCCACGCTCGCCGAGCCCATGCGCGTTCATCGGGTGTGCGCCCCTGCCGCCGTCGCCGCCGAGGTGACTGAGCTCATGCAGCGGGTGGGGCTGGCGCCGCGTTTTCTCCAGAAATACCCGCACGAATTCTCCGGCGGCCAACGGCAGCGGATTGCGGTGGCCCGCGCCCTGGCGATGCGTCCGAAGGTCATCATCGCCGACGAGCCCGTTTCCGCCCTCGATGTCTCCGTCCAGGCCCAGATTCTGAACCTGCTGGCCCAACTCGTGCGGCAGATGGACCTGAGCCTGATCTTCATCGCGCACGATCTTTCGGTGGTGAAGCATATCTCCGATCGCGTCGCGGTCATGTATCTCGGGAAAATCGTCGAGCTCGGCCGCGCGTCCGACGTCATCGAGCGTCCGCGCCATCCGTACACGCGGGCGCTCGTCAGCGCCATCCCGACGCCCGATCCCGACGCGGAACGCGCCCGGCAGCGCATCGTGCTGGCCGGCGACCCGCCTTCGCTGCTCAATCCGCCCGCCGGATGCGCTTTTCATCCCCGTTGCCCATTCGCGCAGGAAAAATGCCGGCTGGCGGTCCCGCCGCTCGCGCAGATCGCCGATGGCCGCGAAGTCGCCTGCATCCGCGTCAACGAAATCTAGCTGCGAGCTTCCAAGTGTAGGAGCGAGCTTGCTCGCGATTGTGGAGACGTCGCCGCCAACCAACAGCGACTGTGGCGCCTATCCCTGCCCCATCGTCCGGGCCTTTTCCAGGATCGCCGGCCGCGCCTCTTCCATCATGTCCCGCACGTCGGCGTAGCGCAGGGTGCGCTGCTCAAACGTGCGCTTCTGCAGCGCCCCGAGGAACCGGTGCTCGAACTCGTGAAAGTACGAACCGTAGATGTGATAGCTGTCCACCATGTGGACGTAGCGGCCGACCTCGACCGCGCGTCCGCTCAACTCCGCAATCCGTGCGGCGATGCGCTGCTGCAACTGCACCAGGGCGAAGATATTCATGAACGCCGCCTTGTAGGCGTCGTTGGAACGGAACCGCACGTTCATGCTGAGCGCCGGCTGACCCCCCTCCTCCAGCAACCGGCACCAGACGCTCTGCAGACAGGCGGGGTCGTAGCAGTCATTGTCCTCCCACACCTTCCAGGTGATCGCCTGGGCCCGCCGGCTGTGCGGCGTCTTGGCGAGCTTCCGCGCGAGAATGTCGATTTGGTCAAAAGGTTTCATTCCCGGCACCTGGTAACCGAACAGCCGCTGGTGGTAGGTGTATTCCCAGCGGGTGTCCTTCGGATCTTCCGGCTTCCGCACGAGGTGGTCTTTGATGCCGTCGCAGACCTCCATCACGTATTCCTGCAGTTCCACCGGCCCCCCGGGAAAATCCTTGTGGATCATCGGATCGCTCAGCGGATCGGTGATCGTGATCATCATCGTGGCATCCTTGCTGGGCGGATCCTCGGGCTTGTCGTATTCGGTCTTAAGGTTGCACCCCTTCTCGTGCAGCTCGATGAGCGATAGTTCCCAAGCTCGCGCGATGCAGTCCGCTTCGACATGTAAGACCGGTATTCCTTTCATGGGGATGATCCGTTTCGTGGGCCGGATGGTTTGAGAAAGACGCATCCGAGGCCGGCTGTCCATCTTGGGCTCGCTGCCGAACCACGCTTGGGCAATTACGTCACCGCCCCTCCGGGCAGCCTGGTCTGCCGCAGCGCCTCGTAGCAGGCGATGCCCACCGCCGTCGAGAGATTGAGCGAACGCATCGCCGGGTTCGCATGGGGAATGTTGACTCGCGCGGCGTCGCCGATCGCTGCATGCAGCCAGTCCGGACAGCCGGCGCTCTCGTTGCCGAACAGGAGCCCATCGCCGTCCTGAAATCGCACATCCCAAAACGGGCATGAAACCTTGGTCGTAAAAAGCCAGAGCCGCGCTGGACGCTCCGGGCTGCGCTGAAACGCCTCCCAATTCTCATGATGATGCACGTCCAGCGCCTTCCAATAGTCCATCCCCGCCCGCTTCAGGTGACGATCGGTGATGCGGAAACCGAGGGGATGGATCAGGTGCAGTCGCGATCTCGTCACGGCGCAGAGCCGGCCCACGTTGCCGGTGTTTTGGGGAATCTGCGGCTCGAACAGCACGATATGGAGCATGGATTTCGCCCTAAGCCCAAAGCGAACATTCCGCAAGCATTCCCAATTCCTGTATTTGAAGCTTTACATTGCCGGTAAACAGTCTAAATTTCTTGTTGGCGAACGGCCCACCTCGGGGGAGACTGAGACATAATCATGAACGTCATCCAGACCCGACCGATCCTTTTCCTCGACGATGAGCGCCTTTACCTCGAGATGATGACGCTTTTGCTTTCCGAGCACCTCAGTTGCCCGATCGTCCCTTTTACGCGCCCCGCCGATGCCCTTGCGGCCCTGCCGCGCCTCGACCCCGGAATCATCATCACCGATTTCTCGATGCCGGAGATGAACGGCATCGATTTCCTCTATCGCGTCCGGGCCATTGGCTCGACCGCCCGCGCCATCATGATCACCGGCCACCAGATCGAACTGGGCTGGCAGGACCTCAGTCATGTGCCGGGCTTGCGGGCCACGCTTTTCAAGCCCGTTGGCTGGCGGGAACTCGCGGAGCAGATTATCCAGCACTGGCCAGATCAGAATCCTCCCGGCCTGAAGGCGGATCCGGCCGAAGCCGGCGCAGACCTTCCCCGCTAGCCGGCTCCACGGCCGGCTGAAGGGCATCCCATCCGGGCAGCGCAGCGGACAAAATCCGGCGCGGTGTCAGCGCCGGAACCGCACAGTGCGGTCGCGGTCGCGAAGCTCCGCCCGTTTCTTCAGATCCTCCCGCTTGTCGAACAGTTTCTTGCCGGTGCCCAGGGCCACCTCGACCTTCACCAGCGCCTCTTTGAAATACATGCGCAGCGGCACGAGGGCCCGGCCGCCGGCCGCCAGCGCCTGGGCAATCTTGCGAATCTCGCTCCGGTTGAGGAGCAGCTTGCGCTGACGCCGCGCGTCGTGATTGCTGGTCGTGCCGTATTCGTAAGGATCGATGTGGGCGTTACACAGCCACACCTCCCCGTTTTCAACACGTGCAAACGCATCGCTGATCTGGGCGTGCCCGTACCGGATCGACTTCACTTCGGTGCCGCGCAACGCGATGCCCGCTTCGAACTTCTCTTCAATGAAATAGTCCCGCCCCGCCTTGGCGTTGCGGATTTCCGTGTAACGGTCGGGATCTCGGGACTGGGCGCACATGGACG
>DASRKV010000380.1:0-6207 GCA_035648795.1 Opitutaceae bacterium | reverse complement strand
TCGCCCTCGGCCGCCTTCGCGCCGGCCGTTTCGCGCGCCTGCTCTATCTGACGAGCAAGTCCACCGGCCAGTTGCAAGTCATGCGGACGCTGGCCGCGATGACCTCCGTTGACTCGCCCGCTTCCATTTTTCCTTTTCCTTCTTCACCCGCCGCCGCGCCGGTGGCGGTAGCCGCCTGGCAGGTGCGCCCGAAGGCAGAGCACTGCGTGAATACCGTTTTTCATTGCGTGCGCGACGTGTGCCCGTTTCTGGCCGACCTGGAGTCCCGCTGGTCGCAAAGCGGACTCGCCCGCTTCTACTTGTTCGAAGGCCAGCCGCGGGATCTCGAGTCGCTCCGCGCCGCGGGCCGCGACGCGCAGGTGTGTCCCTACGAAATCACCCGCGCCGCCCTGCCGTTCAATGACGTCTGGATCGGCGACTACAACTATGTGTTCTCCCCCGACAGCCGCGGCGTGTTTTTCGAGCGGCCGGGATTCAATCCGGCAGCGACCCTGCTTATCATCGATGAGGCGCACAATCTTCCCGCCCGGGTCGCCGACGCCTATTCGCACCTCGCCCGGGCCGGCGACGCAGAAGTCGTGCTGGCTGAATTGCACCGCGTCCGCGCGACAGCGTCGCTGCTGCTCGCCTGGGAGCACTGGACGCGGCTCCTGTCGGGTCTGAGCCGCACCGAGGGTCTTGACCTCGCGACGGAAGACGATGTGCGCGAGGCCGTCGACCGCGTGGCCGCGTTGATTGCCGTCACGCCGCTCGACTATGCCACGCTCGGGCCCGGCATTTCGGAGCAGCTCTGGCGGATACCGGCCCTTCGCGACTGGCTCGCCGGCGCGTTCAGCGCGCTGCCCGGTCAGAAGTCGGAAGGCGGAAATCGAACCGCCGCCATCCCCACCCTGCTCTGGTGCCCGCGCGCCGGCGAACTCCATTTCACCTGTCTCGACGCCGCGGTTCTGATCGGCCGGACCCTGCGCGCCTTTGGCGGGGTGATCCTCGCCTCCGCCACCCTGCAGCCCGCCGAGGTGTTTGCCGCGAGCTGCGGTCTCGACGGGGCGCCCGCCGAACTTGCGCAACCCGAACGCGTCGCCCCGCCCCCTGCGCTCGGCAAACTTTCGCGGCATGCCCGGAAAGCGCTGCGCGAACTCACGTCCGGCGCCGCGCTGCTGAAAGTGGAAGAGGCAAGAGAGCAGGCGCAGCCCCGCCTTTTGCGCGCGCCGGCGCCGTGGCGGGACCAGGCCTACACGGTGGGCGTCGACATCCGCGTCGACACCACCTTCCAACACCGGACCCATTTCTTCGACGTCACCGCGGCCACCGTCGCGGCGCTGCACGGGGCGGCGCGCAGCAAGCTCGAGTCTCCAACGGAGAACGGCGAGGGCTGCCCGGCCAACCTGGAGCCCGGGCCGGCGGCGCGCGCGATCGCGGTGTTTTTTCCCAGCTACGCCTACGCGGAGAGCATCATCCGGGAGGTGGAATCCGCCGCCTTCGCCGTGCGGATCGCGTTGCAGCCGCGCGCGGCCGATCTCGCGACCCAGGCCGCTTGGGTGGAAGAGTCGCTCGCGCAGGCCGACGCGCTTTTTCTGGTGCTCGGAAGCAGCTTCGCCGAAAGCATTGATTTGCTCGGCGGCCGGGTGACCTACGCGATGGTCGTTGGTCCGGCCCTGCCCGAGGTCAATGCGATCCAACGCTCGCGCCTGGCCGGCTGGGAGAGCACCGGACTCAGCCGCACTGCCGCGTTCCGCCGCGTGTACCAGATTCCCGGAATGCAGAAGGTCAATCAGGCGCTCGGGCGACTGGTCCGCGCGCCGCGTCAGCGGGCCCGGGTGCTGCTGCACTGCCGCCGCTTCGCCGAGCCCTCCTACGCCATCCTGCTCTCGCCGGAATACCGGCAGGGCGCGCTCATCGACAGCGATGAAGGTCTCGGGACGTGGCTGCGACGCCCGTGAACCACTCAGACATTGCGATACCAAGAAGAGATCCCTCAACAGTCTTCCTCCTTCGTGCCTCGGTGCCTGCCCGCGGCGTTGCGCGTGGCCGTTCTCCGCATCTCTGTTTTCCGCAAACGACAAAACTCCCGCGGAACTGCCCCGCCAGCTTTGTCATTTAATAGATGACATCGGCGATTTGCGGCTTTCGCTATCCGATGCTTTGAGTTTGCCGGCTTCCCCACTCTCGGAGCAGTTTCGCGGTGCCCGCGCTGACGGGACCGTGCGCGCCGTTCGGGAGCTGAAGGGTTTTCGCTTTACCGACCCGCCCGGGCGCGGCACAACGAGCGTCCGTGGCGACACCTCAACGCATCGGCTCCGAAGAGATTCAATCCGCAATCCGCCAACTGGCCTCCGCCATCGCCCGGCGCCATCCTGCTCCGCCGCCCATCCTGCTCGGCATCGCCAACGGCGGCATCGCCCTCGCCCGCCGTCTGGCCGCCCAATTGCCCGGCGCCCCTTGCGGCGTGGTCGACATTTCGTTCCATCGCGACGACATCGAGCGCAACCCCATTCCCAAGGAATTCGCGCCCACCGAGATTCCGGTGGACGTCAACGGCACCACCGTCGTCCTCGTCGACGACGTCATCTTCTCCGGCCGTACCGTCAAGGCGGCGCTGGATGAACTTTTCGACCAAGGCCGGCCGGCCAGGGTGGAACTCGCCGTCCTCGTGGATCGCGGCGGGCGCAAGCTTCCCATCGCCCCCGACTATTGCGGTCTGACGCTCGCCGCCGGCGAGGCCGAGAAGGTGGTGGTGGCGCTCGATCCGCAAGACCCGGCAAGAGACGCCATCGTGCTGCAAACAATCTGAACCCCTGCCGCACATGCCCGCGACGAATTCACTCCATGCCGGGAAGGCGCAACCAGCCTGCGCCCCGGCCTGTGGTTGCGGCGTCAGCCGCGGTGTGAAAGATGCGGGCTAGTGTACTGACCGGATTGCCCCATCACGAATTCGCCGTTCATAATCAATCATCCACCGATGCCCTGGAACCGCCGAAATCTGATTACCATCGAGGAACTCAGCCGCGCCGAGATTGGCCAGATCCACGCCACCGCGGCCGCCTTCAAGAAAATCCTCCGGCGCAGCATGAAGAAAGTCCCCGCCCTGCGGGGCAAGACGATCGTCAATCTTTTCTTCGAGCCCAGCACCCGGACGCGCATGGCCTTCGAGATGGCGGCGAAGCGTCTGAGCGCCGACGTGATTTCGTTCGATGCCAACGCCTCCAGCACGACGAAGGGCGAGACCCTGCGCGACACCGCCCAGAACATCCAGGCGCTCAACGCCGACATGATTGTCCTGCGCCACTCCGCCGCCGGCTCCCCGCTTTATCTCAGCCGGCTGCTCAATATTCCGGTGATCAACGCGGGCGACGGCGCCCACGAACACCCGACGCAGGCCTTGCTCGACACCTTTACGATGCAGGAACACCTCGGCGCCCTGAAGGGCCGCAAGGTCGTGATTCTCGGGGATGTGCTCTTCAGCCGGGTCGCCCGGTCCAACATCTGGGCGCTCACCAAACTTGAGGCGGACGTCACGCTCGTCGGCCCTTCCACGCTCGTGCCACATTGGTTCGCCGACCTCGGCGTGAAAGTTTCATACGACCTCAAGTCTGCGCTGGCCGACGCCGAGGTGGTCATGCTCCTGCGCATCCAGCACGAACGCCAGACCTCCAGCCACTTTCCCTCGCTGGGCGAATACACCAGCATGTTCGGCCTGAACAAGACGCGCGCGTCGTGGCTCAATCCCAAGGCCATCATCATGCATCCCGGACCCATCAACCGCGGCGTCGAGATCGACAGCGAACTCGCCGACTCCCGTCGCAGCGTCATTCTGGAGCAGGTGCACAACGGCATCGCGGTGCGCATGGCTGTGCTCTACCTCTGCTCCGGCGGACACAGCGAGGCCGTGCTGACACCGGCCTAAATTCCAAACTCCAAGCGCCAATTTCCAAGGAAGACGCAATGCACAGACTTCCCCTGCGAAACGCCAATCCGGCGACCGATGGTTTAGGAAATCCCTCCTTCCTCCATTCTTTGGAACTGGGAACCTGGGATTTGGACTTTTCCCCATGAGCTGCCTCTGGATCACCCGTGCCCGCGTCATTGACCCGGCGGCCCACCGCGACGCCCCGGGCGACATCTTTATCGCCGACGGCAAATTCGTCGCCGGCCTTTCCGCCGAACAAAAGGCGTCGGCGCAGAAGATCGAAGCCGACGGCCTCATCGCCTGTCCCGGATTGGTGGACATCCACGTGCATCTGCGCGAACCGGGCCAGACGCACAAGGAAACCATCCAGACCGGGTCATGGGCCGCGGCCGCGGGTGGCTTTACCACCGTGGTCTGCATGCCGAACACCACCCCGGTCGCCGACACCGTGGGGACGATCGAATACATCCGCCATGCGATCGAGCAAGGCTCGGCCGTCCACGTGTATCCCACCGGGTGCATCACCGTGGGCCAGAAAGGCGAGCAACTGGCGCCCGCGGGTTCGCTTAAGCGCGCCGGCGTTGTGGCCATCACCGACGACGGTCATTGCGTGCAGAACAACGAGATCATGCGCCGGGCCGTCGAGTATGCGCAGATGTTCGCCCTCCCGATCATGGACCACTGCCAGGACGAGGCCATGACCCAGGGCGCGGCGATGAATGAAGGCGTGATGTCCACCCGCCTCGGCCTGCGCGGCTGGCCGCACGCCGCGGAGGACGTGATCGTCGCCCGCGATGTCATTCTGTCCACGTACTCCGGCGCCCACATTCATCTGCAGCACATCTCGTCGAAGAACTCGGTGGACATCATCCGCCGCGCCAAGAGCCGCGGGGTGCGGATCACCGCCGAAGCCACGCCGCATCATCTCGCGCTCACTGACGCCGCCCTGGCCGGTTACGATCCGAACTTCAAGATGAACCCGCCGGTGCGCACGGAGGAGGACCGCCGCGCGTTGATCGAGGGACTCCGCGACGGGACGATCGACTGCATTGCGACCGACCATGCGCCGCACACCGATTATGAGAAGGACAAGGAGTTCGATTATGCTCCCTTCGGCATCATCGGCCTCGAGACCGCGCTGCCCGTCGTGCTCGACGTGCTCCACCGGCAGGCCGGATTCGCTCTGCCGGACCTGATCGCCTTGCTGACCTGCAAGCCTGCGCGCCTGCTGGGCCTCGCCGCCGGAACGCTCGCCGAGGGCGCGACCGCCGATGTCACCTTGTTCGACCCCGGGGAAAAGTGGCGGTATGACGCCAAGGCCGGCTTCAGCAAGTCGGCCAATTCCCCCTGGCATGGACAGACGCTCACGGGCCGGGTCAAGCAGACGGTAGTCGCCGGCCGACTTGTCTACACCGGAGACAAGATCGCCGGATAGGGTGTGGTGGCAGTTCCGTGAAGATCCGCTCTCTTTCTGCCTGGACGGGGCGCCTCGCTCGCGGAGGGGTTGTGCTGGTTTTGCTGTCCCCGCTCGTTCCTGCGTGTTCATGGGCGCAAGACGACGCGCCCAAGCTGCTTTCAACCACCGGCGGAAACGGCCGTCAGTCTTGGAAGAATCTGGCGGAGCTCCAGAAAGCCGCCGCCGAGGGGAATCCCGAAGCGTGCCTGCAACTCGGTCTGGGTTACGAGACCGGTGCGGAGATGAAACAAGATTATGCGCAAGCCCGGATGCTTTACGAGCGGGCGGCGGCCGGCGGTGTGGCGGACGCGATCTACCGCCTCGGAAAACTTCACCAGGACGGCCGTGGCGTCGAATCCGACCCGGTCCAAGCCCGCGATCTGTACCGGGTGGCTGCCCTGGCCAACGTGCCGCTCGCGCAGTACAACCTCGGCGCCATGCTCGTCAGCGCCCGCGGCGGGAAGCGCGATTACGTGGAGGGGCTCGCATGGCTCATCCTGGCCTCGCGCAATCACCTCGAGGCCGAGGGTGAGCGACAGGTGCGCGAGCATCTCGCGAAGCAGCCGGAGATCATCGCCGCGGCGGAGCGACGCGCGGAAGAACTCTCCCGGGAAGTCGCCGTCCGGAAGGGCGCCAAACCCCCTTGGCCGCCGCCTGACTCGGAGTCGAGTTTATCCCGGCCAAGTGCGCTGCTGCTGCCGGTGGAGAAGCCCGTAGTCCCACCGCCGAAGATCGAGCCCCCGAAAATCGACCTTCCCCCGCTGCCCGTCTTCCCGCCCGTCGCCCCACCGGACCCGACAAAACCGTAACGAGGCGCTGCTTCGGGTTCTATTGAGGCTTACAC
>DASRKV010000379.1:0-3727 GCA_035648795.1 Opitutaceae bacterium | reverse complement strand
GCGCTGCATGCCACGTGAAGATTGAATCAAGAGGAAAGATCGCCTGCCGGCCGGCTCCTGCATTGTCCGCCGTGTGGTCGGGTCCGTCATGCGCCGGATCGACCTGAATTGTGATCTGGGCGAGGGAGCGGCGCATGACGCCGAGCTCATGCCGCTGATCACGTCGGCGAACATCGCGTGCGGCGGGCACGCGGGAGACGCGGCCACCATGCGGGCGACCGTCGAACTGGCGCTCCGGCACAGCGTGGCAATCGGCGCGCATCCCGGGCTGGAGGACCGGGCGTATTTCGGCCGCCGGGAACTGCCGTTGACGCCGGCCGAAGCGCATACGCTCGTGCGGCGCCAGATTGAAGTGCTCAACCAGGTTGCGCGTTCCTGCGGCGGACGCATCGCCCACGTGAAACCGCACGGGGCGCTCTACAACCTGGCCGCCCGGAATGCGGCGCTGGCCCAGGCCATAGCCGCGGCCGTGCGTGAATCGGATCCAAAGCTGATTTTTGTCGGCTTGGCGGGCAGCGAATTGCTCTCGGCTGGGCGGGCGTGCGGCCTGCAAGTTGCATCCGAGGTGTTCGCCGATCGCACTTACCAGCCGGATGGCTCGCTTACCCTGCGTTCGCGGCCGGACGCGTTGATCGTTGACGCGGCCGTCGCGGTCGCCCAAGTGCTGCGCCTGGTCCGGGAAGGCTCGGTGCGCGCCACCGACGGCACGCCGGTCGCGATCACCGCCGACACGGTCTGTGTGCACGGCGATGGTCCGCGCGCGGTGGAATTTGCGCGGCGGTTGCGGGAGGAACTTGCCGCGGCGGGGGTCGCGTTGCAGGCGCTCGGTTCTTGAGGGTGCCGAAGCGAGCTGAGGCAATCGCGGCAGGTTCCGTCCAAGAAAGGGGGCACCAAATGGTGGAGCCCGCCGTCCCGGCGGGCTGCTGGAGCTTGGCTAATTCTCGGTGGCACAGGCGGCAGCCGGTTCGAGCCGCCGCCCCGGCGGGACAGAAGTTTTGCCGCCGAACAAACCCGCCGGGGACGGCGGGTTCCACCTCTTTCCGCGAAATCGGTGGCTGGTCAGTCCTGCTTCAGGCCGGGGGTGATCCGGTCGGCCAGCGCTCCTTCAAGGCCGACGCGAGCTCGGTCAACGTCTCTCCCCGCAATACTCGATCGAGAACGGGGAACACTGCTTGCTCTTCGAAACGAAAGTGTTCGCGCGACGCGGCGATTGCCGCCTCCAGGAGAAGTCTCGCCTCGGCAAAGGTGCCGGCGAGAGGAACCTGGCGAAGGCTGGCGTCAATCTCGCGATGCTCCTCGTGGAGCCGGTCCAGCTCGCCCTTTTCTTTCAGGACATGGTCCAGCGCCAGATAGGCCAGATCCGTTTCCGCCTGCGCATGCCCCTCCAACATTCCCTCCATGATGCGAGCGAGCAGCCTGACTTCGGGGATGGTGGTGAGGGACGGCATCACGCCCTCGATCTGATCAAACACGGTCAACATTACCCGGTGTTCGGCCTCAAGGATCTCGGTTATCTTCATTCGGGCGGGTCAAGGATTGGGCTCTAAACGATCGACAACCACGCATCAGATTACGGCGGCCGGCCCGCCGGCTTTGGCGCACCGGATAAGGGGACGGATTCGCCGGATCTAACCGAGGTCTGCTTGGGTAGGGGGGAACCGGCTTAATCTACCACACCTCCAATGGTTTTGCCGATGTTGTGGGCGATCAATTTCAGGTAATGGATCTCCCGGCGCCGAATTGCGGTCTCCCGGGCCGGCGGACCGTCAGTGAGAAAACAGCCCGACTGTATCTTCGGAACGGCATTGCAGATAAGCTGCGCTGGTTGCGAAGCTGTTCGAAAGTGGCGCAGGCAGCCTGCTCGTGATTCGAAAAATCCCCGGACATGGGCAAGATGTCCATGCCGCGTGGCACGGGCGTCCCGCCCGTGGTCCGGATGATCCGGACGTGGACAGGATGCCCATGCTACCTTGGGCGTCCAACACCTCGGATATGAGTCCCCGCGCGGATGGCCGCGGTCATTTTCGTGGCGAATATGCGGCTGATGTGGTTATGTGTCTTTCTGTTACGAGCGTGCCGGCGCCGCGCGCTGAAGTCGAAGTTGCCAAGATGAAGACTGTTTTACTGATCGGGTTTGAGCCCTTTGGCCGGGAGAAGGTTAATCCTTCGTGGCTCGCGGCCAGACAACTCAACGGCCGGACGATTCGGGGGCATCGGATTTTGGCCCGTTGTCTGCCGACGACCTATCAAGGATCGCTGGCGCGGTTGCGGCGTTACTTGCGGAACGTGCGGCCGGCGCTGGTGATCTGCGTCGGGCAGGCGGCGGGCCGGGCGGAGGTGTCCATCGAGCGTGTGGCGATCAATGTCGACGATTCGCGCATCCCGGACAATGCGGGCAAGAAGCCGGTGGATTTGCCCGTGGTGCCGGGCGGTCCCGTGGCCTACTGGTCGACGCTGCCGATCAAAACCATCGTGCGGGTATTGCGGCGATCCGGAATCCCCGCCGCCCTCTCGCAATCCGCCGGCACGTTTGTTTGCAATCACGTCTTCTACGGGTTGATGCACGCGTTGGCGGAAGGCGCGGACCGGACGAAGGGTGGGTTTATCCATGTGCCGTTGCTTCCCGACCAGGTCGTTCGCCGCACTCGCGGGCGACCGCAGACCACGGCGTTGCCGCACAAGCGAAGCAAGCCAGATCCGCCGAGCCTGCCGCTGGCAACAATCGTGGACGCCTTGGCGGTGGCCGTGCGGGAATCGCTCCGGACGGCAGCGCGCATTCGCCGGAAGAGAAAAAGCGAGTAGTGTTTATGTTCTGATCTTGGCGTGCCCGGAGACCGGCGCCGGACAGGCTTTACTCAAAATGGCCGACGTGCATGGTGCTTTCCCGGGCTGATCAACCCTTGGCATTTCGAACCAGGAAAATGAAAAAGAGAGGTATGAAAAAGGCGCTTATTCAAGGAACCGTCTTCCGTCGCGTCGCTGCGGTGTTGGCCATTGGTCTTGCACTGGCCGGAAATGAAACTCTGTTCGCAGGGATGAATGGAGGCCGTGATAGCGCGACCATCGACCTCTCGGGGTCGTGGTTGATGAAGGATTTCACCCGCGGCATCGGAGTCGCCAGGCAGGCCTACCTCCCCGGTAACCAGCCCCGGAACTGCCTCCCCATCGAGATTCCCGGCACGGTCAGGACCGCCCTCCTCGCGGCCGGAGAGATTCCCGATCCGTACGTCGGCTATGACAACGAAAAGTCCCTCTGGGTGGAGCAAAAGGAGTGGTGGTTCTTCAAGGCCGTCAAGGTGGGCTCGGAGCTGAAAGGAAAGTGGGTGGATCTCGTTTTTGAAGGCACGTCGTTCCGCGGCGAGGTCTGGCTGAATGGGCATCCGGTCGGCGATCTGAAAGGGATGCTCAATCCCCGCGCCTTCGATGTCTCCCGCATCCTCAACTATGGCGGGGACAACTGGATTGCCGTCCGCCTCGAAGCTCCTCCCGATTCGTGGGACAATACCATGGCGCGCGGACTGACGTGGCGCACCCCGCGCGATCAACTCTATTCGATCGCCCAGTGCATGTACGGCTGGGACTGGGGTCCTCATTGTGTCGGCATCGGAATCTGGCAGCCGGTGAAACTGCGGGTGTCAGGGGCGTTGCGGACCGAGCGCCCCGCCATCCGCACGCAGATTCCTTCCGCCCAACAGGCGGTGTGCACGGTCGAGCTGACGGTCCAAAA
>DASRKV010000378.1:0-6042 GCA_035648795.1 Opitutaceae bacterium | reverse complement strand
GTCCTCGCCTGGTTAATACGACGCACCCACCACTCCCCTCCCGCGAACCTTTGTCGGCACGAGTCCAGATGCATTCTTCTTTGACGGCGCGGTGGGTCGGGTTGCTGGCCCTGCATCGTGGTCTGCTGGCGACGCTCCTGTTCGCTGGCTCGGCCGCCTTGGCGACGGATCCCACGGGCGGCATCACGGAAAAGCCGTTGGCGCCGCGGTCCGGCCCGCGGGGTGCGACCATGTTCACCGAGCTTTCCCCCCAGCAGACCGGCGTCGTGACCGAGAACAATTATGCGGACCCCAAGATGTGGGGGGAGCTTTACCACGAATTCGAAATCGGCGAGATGGGCACCGGGGTGGCGATCGGAGACTATGACGGCGATGGCCGGCCCGACATTTTTGTCGTGAGCAAGACCGAGAGCTGCCGTCTTTTCCGCAATCTGGGCGGCTGGAAATTCGCCGATGTCACCGAGAAGGCGGGTGTGGGAGACAAGGGGGCGGCGGCCGGGGTGTGGAAGCAGGGCGCGGCGTTCGTCGACGTCAACAACGACGGATTGCTGGACATTTATGTCTGCCGGTTTAACGCGCCGAACCTCCTCTATATCAATCAAGGCGACGGGACCTTCAAGGAAATGGCCCATGCCTACGGGCTGGACGTCACTGACTCCTCCGTCATGGGTGCCTGGTGTGACTATGATCGCGACGGCTGGCTGGATGTCTTCATTCAGACCAATCTGCTGGATGCCTCCGGGCATCCGGGCGGCCAGCGGGATTACCTTTTCCATAACAATCGCGATGGCACCTTTACAAATGTGACCGCCCGCGCCGGGATTTTCGGCGAAGCGCAGGGGCACTCCGCCATCTGGTGGGACTACGACAACGATGGCTGGCCCGATCTTTACGTCGCCGACGACTTTGCGGCGCCCGACAAGCTCTACCACAACAACCGCGACGGCACGTTCACCAATGTCCTCGACCAGGTGGTGCCGCACACGCCGTATTCCTCGATGGGTTCGGACCTGGGCGATGTGAACAATGACGGACTCATCGATCTCTTTGTCCCCGATATGGCCGCGACCTCGCACGAGAAGGATCTGCGCGGCATGGCCGACTCGCGTGCCAACATCCGGGAGGATTATAAAAACCCCAACGTGGCGCCGCAATACGAGCACAACGTGCTTTTCCTCAACACCGGAACGGGGCACTGCCTCGAAGCCGCCTGCCTTACCGGCCTCGCGGCCACCGACTGGACGTGGTCGCCGCGGTTCGAAGACTTGGACAATGACGGCCGCCTCGACTTGTTTGTCACCACCGGCATGCACCGGGAGGCAACCAATACCGACCTTCTTTTGCGGCAGATGAACGCGGAGAGCCCCGATGAGCGGCTGCGGATCATGCGTGACAGTCCCGTGCTGGTCGAATCCAAGCTGGCCTTCCGCAATCTCGGCGACCTGAGATTCGAAAACGTGAGCGCCGCCTGGGGCCTCAACCAGAGGAGTGTGGGCTTTGGCTCGGCGTTTGGCGACCTGGACGGCGACGGCGATCTCGATCTGGTCTATACCAACTACAAGAAAAGCGTCACCCTTCTGCGCAACGACTGCGACACTGGTCACCGGGTGATCATTGATCTCCACGGAACCGTCTCCAACCGTTTCGGCGTCGGCGCCACGGTGCGGATCGAGAGTGCCCTGGGCGTGCAAGTGCGTCAGTTGGTGGTGGCGCGCGGCATTCTCTCCAGCAGCGAACCGATCCTGCATTTTGGCCTCGGGGAGGATTCGATCATCCAACGCCTCACCGTGGCATGGCCCAGCGGGCAGATACAGACCTTCGCTGATCTCCCGGTCGACCGGCATTTCACGATCACTGAACCCTCTTCTCCCGCCTCGCCGCCGGCAGAGCCAAAACGACCCGCCACCGTCCAGTTTGCCGAAGTAAGCCAGGCAACCGGCCTGGAATTGCGGTCGCGCGAGGAGGTGGTCGACGAGATTGCGCAACAGCGTCTGCTCCCGACACGGCTTAACCGCCGCGGTCCCGCTCTCGCGGTGGGGGATGTCGACGGCGATGAATCAGATGATGTGGTCGTGGGCGGAACCACCCTGGATCCTGCGCGCATTCTGCTCGGTTCGTCTTCAGGCCAGTTTGTCGGCACCGATACCTCGACCCTTCTGCCGGCCGGCGCCGTCGATGACGGACCGCTGCTTTTGTTCGATGCCGATGGTGACGGGAAAAACGATCTGCTCGTGACCAAAGGCGGCAACAGTCTGCCGGCCGGCGCGCCAGAGTATCAACCCAGGCTTTTTTTCGGCGACGGCCACGGCGGCTTCCGCCCCGCCCCTGACGATGCCCTGCCCGCGCTGCCCACGAGTGCCGGCACCGTGGCCGCCGCCGACTTTAACCGGGATGGCCGGCTCGACCTTTTTATCGGCGGACGCGTCCTGCCCGGTCAATATCCGCAGGCGCCGCGGAGCGCCCTGCTCGCCAATCGCGGCGGCAAGTTCGAGGACGTAACCGACGCCCTTGCCCCCGGGCTGCGCGAAGTCGGAATGGTGACCTCCGCCCTGTGGACCGACGTCGACAGCGATGGCTGGATCGATCTGCTGCTTACCCTGGAATGGGGTCAGGTGAAGTATTTTCACAACAACCAGGGCCGCGGATTTGAGGATTGGAGCGAGAAGGCAGGCTTTGCGGCCGCCGGCACGGGCTGGTGGTACTCGATCGCCGCCGCGGACTTTAATGGTGATGGCCGACCCGACTACGTGGTCGGCAATCTGGGGCTCAATACCCAATACCACGCCGATCCGGCGCGCCCGGCGCTGTTATTCTACGGTGACTTCAATGACAACGGCGAGGAGCCCCAGATCGTCGAAGCTTATTATGAGGGAGATCGTCTCTACCCCAGGCGGACCCGCCGGGAACTTGGTGCCGCAATCCCCTCCGTGCTCAAGCGCTTTCCCAGGAACGATTACTATGCACGGGCCACTTTGGGCGAGATCTTGAGCGATGACAAGCTGGCGGCCGCCCAGCGCTTCGCGGCAACGGAATTTCGCAGCGGCGTATTTCTGAGCCAGCCCGACGGCAGGTTCCGCTTTGAACCGCTGCCCCGCATTGCCCAGATCGCACCGTTGCAGGGCATCGTCGCCGGAGATTTCGACGGCGACGGCCACGCCGATATCTATGCGGTGCAGAATTCTTACGCGCCGATACCGTTCGTCGGCCGTTTCGACGGCGGCCTCAGCCAGTTCCTGCGTGGCGACGGGCACGGGCACTTTACTCCGGTACCGCCGGCCGAGAGCAACCTGGTCGTGCCCGGCGATGCCAAGGCCCTCGCGGTGCTCGACCTCGATCACGACGGCTGGCCCGATTTTCTCGTCAGCCGGAATAACAGCACCACGCTGGCTTTTCACAACAATGGCGTAACCGGGCGTCACTCCCTGCGCATCCGGCTGCGCGGCCCCGCCGGCAATCCGACCGCGGTGGGTGCGCGGATCACGGTCGAACTGACCGACGGCTCTACCCAGACCAGCGAGATTTATGCCGGCTCGGGCTACTACAGCCAGTCCTCGGCCACTGGTTTCTTCGGCTATCCCGACGCCACTCCACCGAGACGTCTCCGCGTCCGCTGGCCAACGGGAATGACCTCAGAATACGATGTGCCGCCCGGGAAGACCACTATCACGATTGCGGTTCCGGCGCCCTGAGCCGCGCAGGCCCGGCGGGCCGGCCTGAGGTTCCGTCCCCGACGCAGGTGATCCAGGATGCCGCCAAGGCGGAGGCCTTCATCCGGGTCACTGCCCTTGCAGGTTTTTCAGGATGTCCAGGTTCCGGCGCGCGTCTTCGTCGTTCGGATTCAGTTCCAGAGCGCGCTCCCAATGTTTTCTGGCCTCCTCCAACCGGCCCTGCCGGACGTAGACCGTGGCCAGATTGCGGTGCGCTTCCGCATCGTCCGGTTTGATCCGCAAGGCCTCCTGGTAGTGGGCGATCGCTTCGGCCTCCCTTCCCGGCAGATTCGACAGTTGGACGGCCAGATTGTAATGCACGTCGGCGAGGCCAGGATTGATGCGCAACGCCTGCTCGTAATGCGCCAATGCCTCGGGCAGGCGGCCCGGCAGCTTCGCCAGTTCATTGGCGAGATTGACGTGAGCCTCGACGAAATCGGGATTGAGGCGCAGCGCCTGCTCGTAGTGCGCCACGGCGTCGGCCTCACGACCGGGCAGCTTCGCCAGTTCATTGGCCAGATTGTACTGGGCGTCGGCGAGGGCGGGGTTGATGCGAAATGCCTGCTGGTAGTGCGCCCGCGCCTCGGGCAGGCGACCGGGCAGCGTCGCCAGTTCATTGGCCAGATTGATGTGGGCCGGTGCGTAGTCGGGATTGAGGCGCAGCGCCTGCTCGTAGTGCGCCAGCGCCTCCGGCAGGCGACCGGGCAGCTTCGCTAACTCGATGCCGAGATTGACGTGGGCCTCGACGAAATCGGGATTGAGGCGCAGCGCCTGCTCGTAGTGCGCCAAGGCGTCGACCTCGCGACCGGGCAATCTCGCCAACAAGTTGGCCAGATCATAGTGCGCCGCCACGTAGTCGGGTTTGAGGCGCAGCGCCTGCTCGTAGTGCGCCAGCGCGTCGGATTCGCGGCCGGGCTGCGTCGCCAGAACATTGGCCAGATTGCAGTGTGCCTCCGCGTAGTCGGGATGGATCCGTAGGGCTTGCTCACAATGCTCGATGGCCTCGGATTCGCGGCCAGGCAATTTCGCCAGCTCGGCGGCCAGATTGTTATGCGCCTCGGCGTAGTCTGGTTTTAGCCTCAAGGCTTCCTGGTAGTGCGCCACTGCCTCGGCCTCATCCGCCGGCGACTTCGCCAGGATGACAGCCAGATTGTTGTGGGCCATCCAGCAGTCCGGGTTCCGCGCCAGCGTCGCGCGGTAGAGGGTCACGCCGTTCGCGTACACGCGGCTTTGCCGGTTGGCCAGGAGACCGAGCCCGGCCACGAGCAGCCCGCATAGGATCTGACCGACGGCGCGCACCCGTGGCGAAGCGCCGGTCAGAATCAGGGCAATGCCGGCGGCGACGGTGGCGATGATGCCGAGGCTCGCCAAGTATTGAAAATGGTCGGCGACGTAGGAAAAAATGAACGGATAGACACTAAAGAATCCCAAAGCCGGAAAGAGCGAGCCGACGAAAAACAGCCAGCCGGCCAGCGGACCGCGAGTCCACCGGCGGATCAGCCAAAGCGCGGCGGTCACCGCGAGCGCGCCGCCCAGCCAGCCATACCAACCCCCTGCCGTCGCAATGTCCCAGTGGGGATAGATGAACATCAGATCGGCCGGCCAGACCAGCTTGCCCAAATAAAACCAAACCACCCGGCCGGCGAGCAATACGCGTTGAGTGGCGATCAGGTCGAATCCGGTTCCCTCCGCGCCGATGACTTTGCGCTCGACCCAGGCCGTAAACAGTCCTGCCACCAAGGCCATCAGGAACCACGGAATCAGGGGGCGCACGTCTCGCCGCCAGGACAGCGTCCCGTTCCGCCACCAAAGCACCACTAAAATGGCGGCGGGCAGCGTGGCCGTCACGGTCTTGGTGCCCAGCGCTAGCAAGAAAAACGCCGAAGCCAGCCCATAGAACCGCGGCTTCCGCCCGGACTCGAAACCCAGATATGCCAGCGCGGCCAATAGATAGAACACCAGCGACAGCGTGTTTTTTTGCTCCGCTATCCAGGCCACCGATTCGACACAGACCGGATGGACCGCAAAGATCAGCGCCGCCAGCCATTCGGCTCCGGCGGGAATCGCGCGCCCGGTCCTGGGCGATGCGGCCTGGTCCGGCTCCCACAACCGCCGGAGCACGAGAGCCAACAGGCAACAGGACGTGACGTGCCACAGCACATTTACCAGATGGTAGCCCAGCGTCGCGTCGCCCCACAGCCGGTGCTCGATCCAGAACGCGCTGTGCAGGACCGGATAGTATTGCTGGGTCGCACGCATTTCGAACCAGATCCGTCCCAGTCCGGCCCAGGAGCGCAGATCCGGTCGGGTCACATGGGCTTGATCGTCCCACACG
>DASRKV010000377.1:0-3345 GCA_035648795.1 Opitutaceae bacterium | reverse complement strand
GAATCGAACGTCGTTGTGACGAAGACCTGAAAATGCCGGATGCGCGCCAAGTCGCGCAGCAACGGGGGCACGGGCGGGCTGATCTCCTTCATCAATCCGCGCAGCCGCGGATAGACATCCTCGCGCCGGCCGCCGCGCTGCGTGAGGCCGGCCTCGTCTGACTCTCCGGCGGCCAGCCGCCCTCTTCATCCGGCAAATCGAGGCCCGGCCACGACGAGACCGCAGGCTGCTTCGGGCGATGGCTGACGCATTCCTTCGGGCCGATCTTCGGCAGGCGATCGCTATCTGGCGCGAAGTGCGACGAGGCGGAAGTTGACCCGGGGTGCTCAGGCGGGCCGTGAGACCCAACACTGACCACCCCATGTCAACTTTCGGATCGGCCCTTTCGGATCTGCCTCGCCCAATTGTTCGTTCCAGGGAAAAGGGCGGCCCAAGCAAAGCCAGAAGGGAGCGCGAGGGGGACCGGTGGCTCATGGTGAAGTTGGCTCCTGTTTCCGGGCGGCCGGATGACTCGGGCTATTTCTTGGTGAGCACGGCCGCCCAGCCACCGCCCGGGGCGAGATGGACCTTCAGTTGGTCGCCCGCGGCGATGGTCGCGACGGTCTTCTTGTAGTCCGTGGCTTCGCGATCGGCGTTAATGCCGTCGGCAAAGATCACGGCCTCGTATTTTCCGGGCGGCAGGAAGTGGAAGTCGATGGTCAGGTCCCGGGGCGTCCAGTTGGTCATCGCCCCGACATACCAGCTGTCGCCCTTCCGCCTCGAGGTCACCACGTACTCGGCCAGCTTGCCGTCGAGCGGGATCGTTTCGTCAAAGGTGGTGGGGATGCTGGTGATGAAGTCGGTCGACTCCTGCTCCTGCATGTAGATCGAGGGGCTGTCGGAGAGCATCTGGTTGGGGACTTCAAAGACGATGTACTGGGCGAGCTGGTTGCAGCGCGTGCCCTTCGCCATCGTGGCGTGGTTGCGGGCCTTGAAGTCGGCCTGCGTCGAGTTGCGCATGGCCCCCGAGGTGTAGTCCATCGGGCCCGCGACATTGCGGATGAACGGGATGGTGACGGCGTAGCGGGGGGCGTCGCGATCGGCCCACTTGAAATTCTCCAAGCCATAGACGCCTTCATAGCCGACGACATTGGGATAGGTCCGCTGCAGGCCGGTTGGCTTGAAAGCGCCGTGGTAGTCGACGAACATCTTGTACTGGGCCGCCAGTTTGGCGATGTCGTACGTGGATTCGACGGCGAGTTGGTCGTCACGGTCGATGAAGTCGATCTTCCAACCCTTCACGCCCATCGCGGCGTATTTGGGGAACACCTCCGCCATCTGCTGGGTGATCGTGTACCACGACGCCCACAGGATCACGCCGACGTTGTGCTTTTTGGCGTAGGCCAGGATCTCAGTCAGATCGACGTTGGGATTGACCTTGTTGAGATCGAAGGTGTCGGACCAGCCGCCGTCCATGATGATGTATTTGGCATGATTCTTGGCGGCGAAATCGATGTAGTACTTGAAGGTCGGCGTGTTCATGCCCGCCTTAAAGTCGACGCCCGTCAGGTTGTAATCGTTCCACCAGTCCCAGGCCACTTGCCCGACGTTCACCCACGAGCTGTCGATGCGCGGCGGCGAAGCCAGGCGCTGGACGAGGTCGTTGCTCAGAAAATCGGTGTCTTTCTCACTGATGATAACCGCGCGCCAGGGGAAGCTGCGCGTGCCGGCGGTCTTGGCGATATAGTCGGCGCGCTTGGTCGGAATCAGGTTCATTTCGTGATAGCCGCCGCGCTTCGTCTCGAGCGGATAACGGGGGAAGACAGCCTTCAGGCCCCGGCCGGACTCGTTGGGGTTGAGATAGAGCCCCGGATAGCTTTCCAAGTCGGCCTCCAGGATCTCCACCTTCCGGGCTTCGCCCGCGGTCACGATCATCGGCAGGATGGAGTAGGAGTCCGGCTTCCATTCCGAGAGCTTGGTCTCGGTGTAGGGGGACTCGAACGAGGCATTGAAGACCATGCCGTCGCGGTAATCCCACAGGTAGGGAATGAACGCCGGACTGTCCGCCGTGAAGTTGAAGTTTGCCTCCTCGTTCCTGATCAGGATCTCACCATTCTTCGTGGTGAAAAACCGGTAGGCCACCGCGTCGTCATAGGCGCGGAAAATCACCCCGAAGTCGTTTTCGAAGGTCAACGTGATCTGGTTGCAGCGATCGGCCACGAGCGAGCGCACATAGTTGATGGCCTTGATCTGCGCGTCGATTCGCTCGACCTTGTCCGTGACCACCTTGGCGTTGGCACCGAGGACGGTGCCGTCGGCCAGTTGCAGCGAGATCGCGGACGGCTCGATGACCGGCTGGTCGCCCTTCCGGGCGGACCAGGTGAGCTTGGCCCCGACGTCGATCTGAACGGCCAGCGCCCCGCTGGGTGATTTGAGCTGGTACTGGCCGGCCTGGCCCCAGGCTGCCGTTAGACCACCGAGAAGCCAGGCAAGGAAAACTAGGGCTCGGCCGCCCGGGAGGCGCACGCATTTTCCATCGGCCGGTTTATTGGGTATACTTTTCATAGTCGCTTCTCGATTGAGGTTGGGGTCGTGGCGGCGGGGGATTTCTGATTCTGCGCCGGCGAAGGTATCAGCCGGACAAGAAAAACAAGACCGGGGGGATGAAGAAGCTGGGACAGGTGATATGGGGTCATGTCTTGACTCTTGACAAGAGCCCTTCCAGCGCCCGCTTGCGGCGCGGATCCTGTTCCCAGCGGCGCACGAACTGACTCGCGCTGGCCGGTTGCCCCATCCCCAGCCGCTTCGCCAGCCAGGCGTTGGAGACCGAGGCGGTCCGCTTCAGCGCTGCAGCGAGCAACACTTTCTCGGGCGAGGAGCGGCGCGGCGGCAGGCGGTCCAGGTCCACCCGCGCCCGCCGAGCCAGCTCCCCTAGCTTTTCTTCCCAGATCGCCTCCCGCTCCGCCCGAAATTCCTCCGGCTCAATTCCGGCAAAGCGCTCCAGATCCAATTCCATTCCCCGACGCGCCGCCTCTTGCCGCATGGCTTTGCGGAATTCCTGGCTTCCAATCCACCAACCGCGGCTGAGCCGCTCGGCGGCCAACACCCGCTTCGAGACCTCGTCAGTCGCCAGAAAGACGAGGTACTCGCGGTAGCTCCGCCAGCCCGCCGCGTGGTCCCGCAGGCCGCCCGACTCCGCGAGCACGGTTCTCGGTTCCAACCACGGCGGGCGGTCACTCCGAGGAAACTTCGGCAGGCTGCTCCAGGGGTATTCGCCAACCTGCGCCGGCTCGACCGCGTGGGCGCGCACCGGGTTGAGGTGGATGTAGTGGCACACCCGTCCCAAGGCCTCCCCGGGCTCGACCA
>DASRKV010000376.1:0-3091 GCA_035648795.1 Opitutaceae bacterium | reverse complement strand
GGCGAGGCGCAGTGCCTCCGGCAGGCTCGTCGCCCCGGAGCGCCGGACATCGTCTCCCGTGATGACCTGGATCGCGGAGGCGGCGTCAAAGAGTTTTTCGGGACGTTTGGATACCGACGTCACGTCGATGTCCATGAGCTGTTCGAGGGTGAATTTCTTCAGCGCATCTGGCGACGGAAGGGGTTCGATGGATTGGCCCGCCAAAGTCTGGGTGAAAGCAGCCAGGCAGAGAAAAAGCGCGATCCCCGCCGGCCGTCTCCGGTCACGGGACGGCCATCCGCGGGAAACGGCTTTGAATTTCGGCGGGCCAGCGGACATCATGAGGTCCATGCGGAAGATGGGGAGGTGATGCGGACTCCGACGGGCGGAGCAGTTAAAGACCACGCTGACGGTCGTGCCACAAAACTGCCTCGCGCATCAATTCGCCGGCATGCTCGAGTCCGAGTTTTTCCTTGATGCGGGCGTCGTAGGAGCCGACGGTCTTCACGCTGACGCCGAGTCGATCCGCGATTTCCTTGGCGCTGCAGCCCTGGCCGCGCAACCGAAAGACCTCTATTTCGCGATCGCTGAGCACGTCCTCCGGCGGTCCGCCGCTCCGGGTTGCCGCGCCGAACATTCGTCCCGCAAGTTGCGCCGTAAGCGAAGGGCTGACGTAGAATTTCCCGTCAAGAACCGCCCGGATGCCGTTGATAATCTGCGGGCTCGACTCACGTTTTACGACATAGCCGTGGGCGCCGGCCCGAAAAGCACGCTCGGCGACACTGGCCTCGTCGTGCATCGACAGCACGAGCAACCGGACCGCGGGGAACTGCACGCGCATCTCCTTGATGAATTCCAGGCCTGAACTGCGCGGCAGCGCCAAATCCACCACCACCATATCCGGCCGCGCTTGGGGCATCGCGACCAGAGCTGCGTTCGCCTCGTCAGCCTGACCGCAGACTTCGAGGTCCGGTTCGAGCGCGACCATGCTGGCCAGCCACTCGCGTACGAGTGGATGATCGTCCAGCAAGAATACCCGATGGCGCGCTGACGAGCCGGTCTTCGCTGCGACAGTCATCGGACGACAACGTGAATTGATCCGCGCTCGCCGCGACACGGGGAGAATGCCGGGGAGTTCGCGCGTGAAACACGACGCGGTTGTTGGGGCATGATCTTCTTGTGGGACGCTTTGCCTTGCTGGGCAAATTATCTCTTTGCCGGACCGATTGCCGGGCGCGTAGGTGATCGCCCTACACACCTTTTCCAATCACCCCGGCAGACTGACCGGGAGAGTTGGCCTATCCTTATGAGGTGTTGCCCCCAGCAATCTCAAACCCCCGGAGTGATCCAGCCGGTGTCCAGTTTCTGGAGACGGTTCGGCTCGAAGCGAGCCCCTTCATATCCGACAGCGCGCGAAACTTAGGGCGACTGCCCGGCGCGACGGCTCTGACGAAGAACCGTGAGACATTGCTGGCTGAAATCCCGCCTCGCTGGCCGGGTGCGCCGAGGGCGTTGCCCGGGACACTGGCGGCCGATCTTGAAGCGACCGGGAATCCAATGTTCCCGTTGCGCATCCTCCATGTGATTTGCTCCTCTCGAATCGCCGGATCGGAGCGGTATTGCGTGGACCTGGCCAACCGCCAGGCCGCCTTGGGCCATGAGGTTCATGTCGCGGGTTGGCGCTCTTCTCCGATCGCCAACGCACTGGCGCCGGCCGTCAAATTCCATGGCTTATACCGGCCTTTCGGGAGCCTGTTCTTGCGTCGCCTCATGGCCAGACTCTCGGTCGATATCTGCCACGGACATTTGAGCGCCGCCTGCAAGATGCTCGGCCGCGCGTCGCGCCGGCAACGGACTGTGGCCACACTCCATGTCGGCTATAAACCGCATCAGCATGCCCGGCTCGACGGACTGATTTGCGTCAATCGAACACAGGCGAGCCGTCTCTCGGGCTACCCGGGGATGAGGCGCACCATCTCGAACTGGCTGCCCCAAGCGCCGAAGGGCGTGGCGCCGCGGATGCGGGCCGAACTTGGATTGGATGCTGGGGTGTTTCTCGTGGGCGCAGTCGGCCGGCTGCATCCCAGCAAAGGGATGGACGTACTGATCTCCGCCTTCCGCGCCGCCGCGCTGTCCCGCGCCGCGCTCGTCATCCTGGGTGAGGGTCCCCAACGCACCCAATTGGAACGCCTGCGCGCCGGCGATCCGCGCATTCATCTTCCAGGATACCGCCCCGCCGTGTACGACTGCCTGGTGGACATCGACCTTTTCGTCTCACCCTCCCGTGAGGAATCCTTCGGCCTTGCGATTCTTGAAGCGATGAACACCGGTGTGCCGATCATTGCGACCGCCGCGGAAGGACCGATCGAGTTTCTCCAGAATCAACCCGTGGAGCTTGTGCCCCCTGGTTCAATTACGGCGATGACCACGGCGTTGATGGCCGCGTACGAACGGTTTTGCACCGGTCGGTTGCCCCGCATCGCCTACGACCTGAGCCTGTTCGACCCTCCTGCCCGGGTCGCCGAAGTCTCCGACTTTTATGCCCAGGTGATCACGGCCAAGCGCTGGAGCCCAGTCCGGCTGTTGAGACTGGAACGTGTCGTGGCATGATCGGTTTGCCGGAAAGCGATTTCTGGCGCGTGGGCCTCGTGCCCGCCCCGATCGCGGCGCTGCTCGAACCCGCGACACTGGTTGCGTTGCGGGATCGCGTCGTCTGGCTGCCTGATCCGGGCTCCTGGCGCTACCTGGCGGACCCGTTCGGTCTCCGACGCGGAGACGCGTTCCATGTCTTCGTCGAAGCGTTCGATTATCGGACGAAACATGCCGTCATCGAGCACCATGAATTTGGCCCGGATCTCGTCTGGAGAAACAAGGCCATCGCTCTCGCCCGGCCGTTCCATCTCTCATATCCATATCTTGTCGAGGATGCCAACGAGGTCTTTATGGTCCCCGAGAGCCGGCAGGCCGGCGAGATCGCGCTCTATCGGGCGCGCGAGTTCCCGCTCGGCTGGGTGCGCGAAACCGCGCTCTTGCCCGGAGTGCCGGGGGCCGAGCCCTCGCTGATTCGCTACGACGGCCGGTGGTGGATGTTCTTCACGATTGTTGGCCCCAA
>DASRKV010000375.1:0-3300 GCA_035648795.1 Opitutaceae bacterium | reverse complement strand
AGACGCTGATGGCTTCGAAGGAACGGACTTACTTCGCGTTTGTCGTGGTGGTCTCAATTCTTGTCTGGCTGGTTATGGCCGTGACGATCTTCGGCCTGATTTAAGCCGCGATCTTCGCATTCTTCCTCTGGTTGGGAAACGGTCTCATGGTTGCGCGTAACCGATCTGCTGGCCCTGAAAGGCGCCGAGCCCGTGCCCAGCCCGGAGCGTAATCCGTTGGCCTACTTCCTCGCGCTCTTCGTGCCCGGCGGGCAGACGGCGCCGCCGGCCAACGCCCTGATTCTGATTGTCGTCATCGGACTGCTGGCCGCGATGGCGATACCGGCGTTCCAGAAAGTGCGGCAGGCTTCGATCACGATGACCTGCGTAAACAACCTGCGGCAGCTCGATGCCGCCGCTGAGCAATACAGTCTGGAGAACGGGAAGGCTCCCACCGAACTGAGTGACATCGTCGGATCTGGCAAGGCGGTCGCCCGCATGTCGCTCTGCCCCGCGGGCGGGGAATATCGCCTCGTCCCCGGGGACAACCCGGAGAGCGCACAAGTGGTTTGCTCGGTCCATGACTCCCTCGAGGATGCGCAGCGGCGGCTCAGGGGTTCCCGCCACCAGTGAACACGGGCGCCGGACAGACGGCCGGCCCGGCTCCTCCGGCAGAGGGTGGGCCTCTGCTTTCTCCAAGTCTTCCTGCAAGATAAGCCCTCGGAATCTCCAACCGACAACAGGGACGGGGGCCTGACTCAAGGCGAAGAAGAAACACCCGCCGAATCTCACGGATTGAATTGACCCTGGTGGTGCGCGTTGTCCACAACGCGTCCAGAGCGTCTTGTGGACAAGCCGCTCCACCTTGCTTCACCGGAAGACGGGAGTCCAGTCCGTCGAAACGGCCTCGAGCCCGCGGCCGTTATTTCCGCTGGTGGGGCGGCACGTAGTCGCGAACGTTGTACCCGGTATAGATCTGGCGCGGGCGGTAGATGCGGCCCTTCGGACTAGCGGCGACTTCCTTCCAATTGGCGATCCACCCGGGCATCCGGCCGATGGCAAACATGACCGTGAACATGTTTTCCGGAATGCCGATGGCCCGCATGATGAGGCCGGAATAAAAATCGACGTTGGGATACAGCTTGCGCGCGAGAAAATAGTCGTCCCGCAACGCCGCCTCCTCGAGCCGCATGGCGATGTTGAGCAGCGGATCGTCCTTGATGCCGAGGCTCGCGAGCGCGCTGTAGAAGCTTTCCTTGATGATTTTCGCGCGGGGATCGTAGTGCTTGTACACGCGATGGCCGAAGCCCATGAGCCGCTTGTCGGCCTTGCCCAGCTTGGCCTGCTCAATGAATTTCGTGCCGTCGTCGCCCTCGGCATGGATGCTTTTGAGCATCTCGATCACCGCCATGTTGGCGCCGCCGTGCAACGGACCCCAGAGCGCGCAGACGCCCGCGGCGGTGGAGGCAAACAGGTTGGCGCCGCTGGAGGCCACCATGCGCACCGTGGAGGTGCTGCAGTTTTGTTCGTGGTCGGCGTGGAGCAGCAGGAAGAGATTGAGCGCCTGCGCGACCTCCGGGAGCGCGATATACGGCTCGTAGGGAGTCGAAAACATCATGTGCAGGAAGTTCTCGCAGTACGGCAGGTCCCGCCGCGGGTGGATATAAGGCAGGCCGCGGCTGGCGCGGTACGAATAAGCCGCGATCGTGCGCACCTTGGAAATGATGACGGCGGACGTGGCTTCGTAGGTCTCGAGATCGCGCTGGTGATCGTTCGTGGCCAGGTGCGGATAATAGGAGCCCAGCGAATTCAACATCGCCGACAGGATCGCCATCGGATGGGCGTCGGCTGGAAAGCCCTCAAACAGGTGCTCCATCGACGAGTGGATGGAGGAATTCTCCGTGAGCAGTTGGGAAAACCGCTTGCGCTGGGCCGGCAGAGGCAGCTCGCCGTTGATGATCAGGTAGGCCGTCTCGATGAACGAGGAATGCTCGGCGAGCTGTTCGATCGGGTAGCCGCGGTAACGGAGGATGCCAGCCTCGCCGTCGATGAACGTGACGGCGCTCTGGCAGGACCCGGTGTTGCCAAAGCCTTCGTCGTAGGAAACGTAACCGGTGTCGTTGCGCAGTTCGCGGATGTCCACCGCCTTCTCGCCTTCCGTGCCGATCATGACGGAAAGTGGGTAGGCCTTGTTATTCAGGGTGAGCGTGGCGGTTTCGTTCATGTGACTTACAAAAAAGCCGGTTGTGCTGACGTTGCAAATCAAGTTCGGGCCTAATCCGATCTCTGCGGCTGCAGGAGCTTGCTGGCAAGCGATCCCTTGACCCGGTGATGCCTGAATCGCCTGTCCCGTTCGACTTCGCTCAGGGCCCCGAACTTGTCGAGGGGCGAGCAGGCTCCTACGCAGATCCGGTTGCGACCCGGGTGCAGTGCGAGGCGAAGTTCCGGTAGAGCAGCAACCCCTTCGCCTGGCTCTTCTCCGGATGGAATTGCGTCGCATAACAGTTGCCGCGCGCGATGCCGCACACGAACGGGCCGCCGTAATCGCATTCCGCCAGGATCAAGGCGCGGTCCCGGGGAACCACGTAATAGCTGTGGACGAAATAGAACGCTTCGCCCTCAGCCCGCAATCCGGCGCACAATGGCGTGTTCGGTTGCAGGAACCGGACCGTGTTCCAGCCCATGTGCGGCACTTTCAACTCCGGCGGGAGGCGGAAACGCACGATCTTGCCCGGGAAAATGCCCAGGCAGGGCGTCCCGCCCCCTTCCTCGGACACTTCAAAAAGGGCCTGCAGCCCGAGGCAGATGCCGAGGTAAGGCTTGTCCGCCGCGATCCAGTCGCGCAGGGCGGCGTCAAAGCCGGTCTGCTTCAGGAACGCCATCGTGTCGACGATCGCCCCCTGGCCCGGGAACACCACCCCGTCGGCCCACGCCATCCCGGCCGGCGCCGTGATGATGCGCCCGTCCGCGCCCGTGGTTTGCAGGGCGCGCGCCACGCTGCGCAGGTTGCCCATGCCATAGTCGATGATGGCGATCTTAGGCCCCATATTTCGCGGCCTCGGCAATTGTTGGGCAACTTACAGTTCTCGCGCACCCACAAATTCGAATTACATGGGCGGGACGCCCATGCCACGTGGCACGGGCATCTTGCCCGTGGCATTGAGAGCCCACGCAAAAAAACTGAGATGCGCCCACCGTTAACCCCGTCGTAATCCGAGCCTCCATCGCGGTTTCAGCGAGAATCGCCTGCCAGCAGGCTCCTACAATGTTCCTTTGGTCGACGGCAGTTGATCGGCCGCGCGCGGCTCGATCTGCGTCGCG
>DASRKV010000374.1:0-2662 GCA_035648795.1 Opitutaceae bacterium | reverse complement strand
GTTTGCGCGTGAACTCAGGACTTGGTTGTTCCTTGATCAGCTAAACTAGATCACTACATGCCGCTCTCTTCAGGCGACAATCTCGGACCCTACGAAATCCTCTCGCCCATAGGAGCCGGCGGCATGGGCGAAGTCTACAAGGCCCGCGACACCCGCCTCGACCGCCTCGTCGCCATCAAGACTTCGAAGAGCGCATTCTCTCAGCGCTTCGCCCGGGAGGCACGCGCCGTGGCGGCCTTGAACCATCCGAACATCTGCCAGTTGTACGATCTCGGCACCCTGCCTGAGGGCGGCAGCTATCTGGTGATGGAGTTCATCGATGGCTCGCCCATCGCTGCCGTCGATTCTCCGCGCAAGCTGCTCGACCTGGCCGTGCAAATCGCTGACGGCATGTCGGCGGCCCACGCGGCCGGCTTCACGCACCGCGATCTGAAGCCCGACAATATTCTGGTCACCGGACCCAAGACGCCCCATCCCGGTCGCGTGAAAATCCTCGACTTCGGACTCGCCAAGTATTCCGTGGCCATGCCTCCCTCGGACGCCACCATGACCATCGCCGCCGTCACCGACCCCGGTACGGTGATGGGAACCGTGGCCTACATGAGTCCGGAGCAGGCACGCGGCGAGAACGTGGATGCCCGCAGCGACCAATTCTCCTTTGGCCTGATCGTGTATGAGTTGGCCGCCGGCAAGCGTGCCTTCGTTCGACCCAGTGCCGCCGAAACCATGGCGGCCATCATCCGCGACGAGGCTGAACCGCTGCCGGCTACCGTCCCCGCGCCCCTGCGCTGGGTGGCCGAGCGCTGCCTCGCGAAGGATCCTGCCGAGCGCTACGATTCGACCAAAGATCTTTATCGCGAACTGAAGCTCGCCCGGGAACGGCTGTCGGAACCGAACACGATCGGCCCGCCGGCACAGGCCGTCGCTCGCCATCCGAAATGGAAGCGCTGGGCAGCGGCGGCGATAGCCGCACTCGCCATCGCCGCGGCTTCGGTCGCCACTACGCGAATCATCTGGCCTACACCGGAGCCAGTCTCCTGGTCCGGCGTGATGCTCGGGGGCCCGGAGGTCGCACTGAACCCGCGGCTTTCCCCCGACGGTAACCTGCTCGCCTTTCAAGCCTTGGTCGATGGCCAGACCCAGGTCGCGGTGATGAAGCCCGAGTCCGGCAACTGGTCTCTCCTCACCCGGGACCGAGATCAAGGACCTTTGCAATCCGTCAGTTGGTCCAGCGACGGATCGCTGATCTATTACGACCGCTACACGGACGGGCCGCGGGGGATCTACTCGATTCCGGTCTTAGGCGGCGACTCGCGCGTGATACTGGAGAACGCCATGCTGCCGGAGCCGCTGCCGGACGGGAGCCTGCTCATCGCGAAATTCAATGCTGAGCACATCTTTCAGCTCCATCGCTTTTGGCCTGCCACTGGGCGCCTCCACGCCCTGCCAATCCAGTTGAATCAGACTGTCTATCTCAATCCGCCGGCCCGGGGAAGTGCCGATGGAAAGACGGCGCTGGTCTTGGGCGAACCGCTGGGCCAGAAGGCGCCGGGACCGGGCTTCCACATCATCGAACTCTCGTCCGGTTCCGTGCGGCGGCTGAATTCGCCGGGACTGGCCGGTGCGGTCGGATATACGTCGCTAGCCCGCGACGACAAGTCCCTGATCGCCCTCGTCCACTCCGGAGCCCTCACGAAGATCGTACGGTTTCCCACCTCCGGATCCGGCGCAGGACGCGAACTGATCACCACCACCAGCGCGATTTGGTACCCCGAAACCGGCCTTGGCGAGAGCGTCTACGCCAGTGTCGTGGACCGGCCGGCGGACCTGGTACGCTTTGCCCCGGACGGAACCAAATTCGAAAGACTCGCGAGCTTTCCGCAGTTGCCCGACCCCATCAGCCTGACGGTCCTCCCCGACGGCCGCGCTGTCCTTCCTGTCCGCGCATCTTCTCAACTCCGCCTGATGGTGGTGCAGAAAGGGAAGGATCCAGCGCCGTTGGTCAACACGGCCGAGGAAACGGCCGGACCCGTGGCCACCTGCGGACCGCGCGAAATTGCGTTCATGATCGGGCCGGAACCGCATGAAACCATCGCGATCGCCGAACCAGCCTCGGGCCGCCTGGTCCGGACCCTCGCGCCGGGAAAGGGCCCGGTGGTGTCGCTCGCCTGCGCGCCCGACGGCAAGACGATTTTCTTTGCGGCGCGAGGCGTGGTGTGGAGCGTTCCTTCGGCGGGGTCTGCCACGCCGGAGGCTCGCAGGATCCGCGTGGGCGACGGCGTTGTCGCGGACCCTTCGGGCACGAAGATCCTCGTTCGCGGCATGGAAGGTTCCGAAATCCATCTGTTCAGCGTCCCTCTGGACGGAAGCGCGGAACGCAAAATCCCACTCGGCAAGACAGATCCCGTGGCCCCGGTGCCCCTCGCTCCCAACGCGCTATCCCCGGATGGCCGTCTCTTGGTCGGGCTTGTGCGGCCGGATCTGTATTTCAATCCTCCCGGCCTGGTCGACACCAACACCGGGCGGGTGACGCGCATGCCTTCGGAGATCCTGTGCGATTACCAGGGGATCGGCTGGACCCCGGACGAGCACGTCATCGCCCTCAAGATCGGAACGCGCGCGACGATGTGGAAGTTTCAGCCAGCGCCGCGCTAGAAATCGG
>DASRKV010000373.1:0-6062 GCA_035648795.1 Opitutaceae bacterium | reverse complement strand
AATCGTTCGATGGCCACATCCTTCATGAGCATGAAAGAAGGGCTGAGGCTTCGGGAATCCGGACCGGCAGGCGAGCCTGATTCTTGACGTAAACCAATCATTCGTCCGGAAGACGGCTCACCGTGCTCGTCAGGGGCGATTTTGCTCCGGGGATCGAAATAATTATTTATTCCCCAGGTTATTGCTGGATTGACAGTTGCGAGAATTATTTGCCCAAATATCGAAGATTTATTTGACGAATCGGAGGTTCTGTAGCTTCTTGTTGCGTTTCAATTTTCCACTTCTCCCGCCTAGCGGGAGTTTTGGGGTAACTAAGAAAGCAATAGCGGGCCGGTTAGGGGTAGCCGGCCCGCTTTATTTTTGCCCTGGAATTGGCACCGTCGCGTGCGACATTCGGACGGACGACATACATCGCAGGCTTGCCTGCCGGCGCGCGCCACCGCAATTTGCCTTCCTCTGTGCAAAGAACTTCCGACATCAATGTCGTCGAAACTCGTGTCCTGCCGACGCCGCGCGAGCTCCTTCGCTCCCTGCCGAAAACCGCCGCGCAGTCCGAGTTCATCACCCGTGCCCGGCGGGAGATACACAATCTGATCTTTGGAGACGACCATCGCCTGCTTCTGGTCGTAGGACCCTGCTCGATCCACGATCTTGCTGCTGGTCAGGAGTATGGCCGGCGGCTGGCCGGGCTTTCGCGGGAGGTTGCCGACCGCGTGTTGATCGCCATGCGCGTGTATTTTGAGAAACCGCGCACCACCGTGGGCTGGAAAGGGCTCATCATGGATCCCCGCCTGGATGGTTCGCACGACATTGCCGAGGGACTCCGGCTCGCCCGTACTTTTCTGGGCACGGTACTCGATCTGGGCCTGCCGACGGCAACGGAAATGCTCGATCCCATTACCCCGCAATACATCGCCGACCTGGTTTGTTGGTGCGCCATCGGCGCCCGGACCACGGAATCGCAGACGCACCGGCAGATGGCGTCCGGCCTTTCGATGCCCCTCGGTTTCAAGAATGGCACGGATGGCAACCTCCAGACCGCCATCAACGCCATCCGGGCGGCGGCCCAACCTCAGACCTTCCTGGGCATCAGTATCGAGGGAACCGCCTCCGCCATCGTGACGCGCGGCAACACCAACTGCCATATTGTGCTCCGCGGCGGCGCCAGCGGGCCCAACTACAGCCCGGACCATATCGGCGAGGCCGAGCGTCTGCTGGAAAAAGCCGGCCTGCGCAAGGCCATCCTCGTGGACTGCAGTCATGGCAATTCGGCGAAACAGCCTGAGCGCCAGCCGGAGGTTCTCCGGGAGATCGCGCAGCAGGTTGCCGCCGGAAACACCTCGATCATGGGCGCGATGATCGAGAGCAATCTATTCGCCGGGAACCAGCCGTTTCCTCAACCGCGCGAGCAGCTTCGCTATGGGGTGTCGATTACCGATCCGTGTATTGACTGGCCCACCACCGAGGCTTCGATCCGCGAGGTTCATGCCGCCCTGGCGCCGAGGTTTTACCGCCAACCGGGCCCGACCGGCGCCAGGAGCTAAACCCGGAACCCTGTGCCTTGGATTTTCCAGTCTCGCGCCCCATCCGCAGAATTTCGTCCGCCAGCAGCCAAAGATGTCCGGTTCCGCCCCCCGGGCATGGCCTGGCGGCTGGCGGGTTCGGGTTAATCTGCGCCATTTCGCGCGCTAATTCCTGGCGCTCCAACGCGATTCGCATTCTATCACGTCCTCCGACCACTAGAACTCCAGCGCCCATGAAATCTCCCATCCGCGTTGCTGTTACTGGCGCTGCCGGCCAGATCGGCTACTCCCTTTTGTTTCGCATCGCTTCCGGCTCGATGTTCGGCCCGGACCAGCCGGTGATCGTTCATCTCCTGGAGATCGAACCGGCGCTGAAGGCGCTGCACGGCGTGGTCATGGAACTCGAGGACTGCGCGTTTCCGCTTCTCCAGGGGGTCGTTCCGACCGCCTCGCTCGATGAAGGCTTCAAGGGCGTCAACTGGGGCCTGCTCGTCGGCTCGGTGCCGCGCAAGGCGGGCATGGAGCGCAAGGACCTGCTCGGCATCAACGGCAAGATCTTCACGGGCCAGGGCCAGGCCATCGCGCGCAATGCCGCGCCCGATATTCGCGTCCTGGTCATCGGCAATCCCTGCAACACCAACTGCCTGATCGCGCTCAACAGCGCCAAGCGTGTGCCGGCCGACCGTTGGTTCGCGATGACGATGCTTGACCAGAACCGGGCCCGGACCCAGCTCGCCAAGAAGACCGGCAAGGACATCACCGCGGTCACCAACCTCGCCATCTGGGGCAATCACAGCACCACGATGTATCCCGACTTCACCAACGCGAAGATCGGAGGCCGCGCCGCGCCGGAGGTCATCAAGGACGAGGCGTGGCTCAAAGACGTCTTCATTCCGACGGTGCAAAAGCGCGGCGCGGCCATCATCGAGGCCCGCGGGGCCAGCTCGGCCGCTTCCGCCGCCAACGCCGTGGTCGGCACCGTCCGGGCGCTCACCACTCCCACGCCCGCCGGCGACTGCTTCAGTGCCGGCGTCTGCTCTGACGGCGCCTATGGCATTGCGCCCGGCCTGATCTACTCCTTTCCGATCCGCAGCGACGGCCACAAGTGGTCGGTGGTGCCCGGAGTGGCCGTCAACGACTTCAGCCGCAGCAAGCTCACCGCCACCGAGAACGAATTGAAGGAAGAGAAATCCCTGGTCGCGGCGCTCCTGCCGAAATAGCCTCCGCTGCCCGATCGGGTCGCCGCGGCAGCCCGGGGCCGTGGCGTCCCGGGTTGCGGCCCGGCTGGCCGCGGGCGCCCATTTTCTCCCATGCTCACGCTCGCCAACCTGGCCAAACGCTTTGGAACACGCACGCTGTTCGCGGAGGTGGCGTTCACCATCCTGCGGGGCGACCGTTTCGGGCTCGTGGGCGCGAACGGCGCGGGCAAGACCACGTTGTTCCGCATCATCCTGGGCGAAGATTCGGCCGAAGAGGGCACGCTGACCTGGCAGCGGGGCACCACCGTCGGCTTTCTCCCCCAGGAAAGCACGCCCGCCGGGGATGAAACCATTCTGCAGCTTGCCACGACTCCGGCCGCCGTGGGACCGCGCGCCCAGGGGACGGACACCGGCGCCGCCGCCGCGGCCACGTCCGAGTCCACGGGAGAGGACTACACGCTTGAGCCGCGCGCCAAACAGATCCTCGGCGGCCTCGGATTCCGCGAGGACGATCATCATCGACCGGCCCGCACGTTCTCCGGCGGCTGGGTCATGCGCGCGCACCTCGCGCGGCTGCTCGTCCAATCGCCGGACCTGTTGATGCTGGATGAGCCGACCAACCACCTCGATCTCGAAGCGCTGCTCTGGTTCCAGGATTTCCTTTCGCGTTATCCCGGCGCCCTGCTGATGATCTCGCACGACCGCGCGTTTCTCAACGTCCTGTGCACCGGCGTCCTGGAGTTGCGCCGCGAACGTCTCTGGCGCTGGAACGGCAACTACGACGACTTCCTCCGCCTGCGTGAAGCCAACGAGGCCCAGCAGCTCTCCGCCTGGAAAAACCAGCAGCGCGAGGTCGCCCACCTCCAGCGTTTCATCGATCGTTTCGGAGCCAAGGCCACCCTCGCCTCGCGGGCCAAATCGAAGGAAAAACAGATTGCGCACATTCTCGCCGAGGCCATCGAGGCGCCCGAGGCCGAGATCGCCCGCTTGCATTTCCACTTTCCCCAGCCGCCGCGCAGCGGCCTGCGGGTGGTGACGCTGGCGGAGGTTTCCCAGGCTTACGGCGACCACGTGGTCTATCGCGGCGTCAGTTTTGTCGCGGAACGCGGCCAGCGCATCGTGCTGGTCGGCCCCAATGGCGCGGGCAAGTCCACGCTGCTAAAGATCCTGGCCGGCGTCGTGCCGATCCAGTCCGGGACGCGCGAACTCGGCCACAACGTCCGGGCCGGCTATTTCTCCCAGAACCGTCTCGACGTCTTGAATCCCGGCCACACGGTGCTCGTCGAAGCGATGGAGATGCGCGCGCACAACCACAACCTGACCGAGCAGACGGCGCGCACGCTGCTCGGCGCGTTCCTTTTCCGCAAGGATGACGTCCACAAGAAAATCGGCATCCTCAGCGGGGGAGAGAAATCGCGCCTCGCGCTCGCCCGCCTGTTACTCGCGCCGCCCAATCTGCTGTTGATGGACGAGCCGAGCACGCACCTCGACATCCCGAGCACGGATGCGCTCATCGCCGCCCTGGACGCCTACGAGGGCACCCTGATCTTCATCAGTCACGACGTCTATTTCATCCGCGCGCTCGCCAACCGCGTGCTGCACATCGACGCCGGCCGCCTGACGCTTTATCACGGCAACTACGATTATTACCTGGAGAAATCGCGCGCCACCGATGCCCGGGCCGCCCTGGTCAGCGGCAGCAAACGTCCCGCCCTGACCAACCATCAGCCCGGGCTCGCGCCCGGTCCGGATCGCGATTCGTCCGGGGCTCGCACCGGTCCGAAGACCCGCGAACAGCGGCGGGCCGAGGCCGCGGCGCGCGCCGCGAAATCCGCCGGATTGAAGGAGCTCCGCCGCCGCGTCGCCGAGCTCGAAAAAGAAATCGCCGGGCTCGAGACCCGCCAGGCGCAGCTCACGGCCGAACTCGAGGCGCCGGAAACCTACACCGAGGCCGGCAGGCCCGCGACCCTCAACCGTGAACTGACCGGCGTCGTCGACCGGCTGCACGCCGCCACCGCCGAATGGGAAGCCGCCGCCGCCGAACTCGAAGCGCTGGAGAAGGCGTGAGGCGGGATCGTTCTCCGCCATACGGATCGATGCAGTCGGTGGGATCTTCGCGCGCAATTCTGCGGCCTGTCCATTGCAGCGTTGTAGGGCGGGGTCGCCATGGCCTCCGAAGCCTTGGCGAAGGAGGCCGTACCCCGCCTTGCTCGGCGAAATGGCGGATCCGGCCTGCCCTCCGAAGGCTTGGCGAAGGAGGGCGATCCCGCCCCACATCCGATTGCATCGCACCGCCTCAGATGCCGACCCCCGCTGCCTCGACGAGCGCGGGATCCACGCCGCCGCTGGCGCGCAAATCCAGGAGCCGGTTGCGCAAGGCCTCGACGATGAGGCGCGCCACTGCCATCGGTGTCATCCGGTCGGTATTGATGACGAGATCGTAGAGATGAGGATCGTCAACGTCCTGGCCAAAGCGGGTCTTCACGTAGCGCCGGCGACCGCGATCGGTCTTGCGAATGTGCGCCGCGGCCGTGACGGCATCACATTGCAGCAGCTTCATGACGCGCTCGATGCGCACCTCGGCGGACGCGGCGAGTTTCACGTGAAACCCGCCGGGCAGCGACCGGGTGATGAGGTAGGCCGCGCGCCCGGCGATGACCACGCGACCCAAATAGCCCAGTTGCATGATCGCCTCCGACACCTTGTGCTCGAGTTCCCACAGCGAAGGATGCAGGCCCACGAGCTCGCCGATGACCGATTTGATTTCGGAAACCGTGTCCTCGGGGAGAAACTCGGCCAGGCGCTCGGGCAGGTTGTGGGTGGCGAGCGCATGCGCGAGCAGGTTCTTGTCGAGAAAGACCCAGCCCTGCCCTTCCTCCCGGAACGATTGTTCGAGCAGCGGTATGAGCAGTTGGCCAACGGTGGTGGCCCCCGCACCGGTTTCGTGGCCGAGCGTGATGAATGGCCGTACTTCGGCGCCGCGCCTCCCCTGCCCGCCTTGCGGATTCAGCAGCCGTGCTTCAAGCACCGACAATTCCGTTTCGATATGCGTGCGCTGATTCATGAGACATTGGTACGCTGACTGGTGGCCGTGAACAGACAGCTATAGCGTAAATTATGCCGCTTTTGGCCCACCGCAAAGCGAGACCCCACTCCATAAGCCGGCCTCCGCCCCGGCATTCGCCGTAAAAGGCGCGCCAATTCACCGCCCAGTGGGGATCGATTCTCCGACACCGGACGGACCGCGCACGGTCCCGCCCGCCGTACCGACCATATGATCGAGGCCGATTTTTCCCGGAGAAATCAGGACACCAAAAGGTGGAGCCCGCCGTCCCGGCGG
>DASRKV010000372.1:0-3001 GCA_035648795.1 Opitutaceae bacterium | reverse complement strand
TTTTCGAGCAGCGCGTGGAACCCGCGCCGGCAATCCAAAGTCCCTGCCCGCCCCGGAGGCGGTGCGTCAGACTTCGGACAACTCGTGGTTGATCTTCCCCTCGATGACCTCGCGGAGCGCGATGTCCTCGGGAGCGAGTTTCTCGAGCGATTCGACCAGCGGACGGCTGCCCCGCTTGAGCTGCTTCACGCGGCGCGAAACCACGTTAATCAGGATGTTCGGGTCGGAAATGATCTTCTGGGCTTCTTTGATGTAATCGTCACGCATAGCGGAGCGCGGTCGGTCAGTCGGAACGGCAATGGCTACGTGCCACCGCCCCGGGGTCAAGGGTTTATTTACGTGCCGGTGGCGCGGTGGCCGATTCTTGTGCTCGCACCGACGCGCCACCGACGCGTAAATATCCTCATGCTCGTCGCCTGGACTACCGTGGCCACCCTGGAAGATGCCTCCCGACTCGCGCGGGAGGCGGTGGAAGCGCGCCTCGCCGCTTGCGTGCAGGTGGACGGGCCCGTGACGTCTTATTACCGGTGGGAGGACCGGATCGAATCGGCGCAGGAGTACCGTCTGACTTTCAAATTGCTTCCGGAGCAGGCGGACAGGCTGGAAATCTGGATCGGCGCCCACCATCCTTACGACACTCCCGAATGGATCGTAGCGCGGGCGGAACATGTCTCGGGAAAATACTTGTCATGGGCCCGGGGCACCTCTACACCCGGCCCCTCCCAGAAATAGCAACCTCCGCCCGATTTCCGTCATGTCCCAGCACAACAGCCTGCAACCCGTCAAGGGCGTCTCCGTGAAGCGCAATGTTCTCAAGCGCTTCGAGCGCGTGGAATTGCTCAAGAAGCGCGGCCAGTGGAAGGAAGGCCAGCGCATTGTCGGTTTGAAGAAAACCAAGCCCGAGGTCTGATCCGCCGGCCGCGCCGCTTTCCCGGGCAGGTTCGAACGATTTCGACCTGCCTTTTTTATTTGGCGGCGGTTCCAATGAACGAAATGTTCCATCAGCTCATCGACTGGTATCTGCATTCGCTCGACAAGGGTGGTTATTGGCTCGTGGCCCTCCTCATGGCCATCGAAAGCTCGGTCGTGCCGCTGCCGAGCGAACTCGTCATCCCCCCGGCGGCCTATCTGGCGCACACGCAGGGCAAGATGAGCGTGGTGGGCGTGATCATCGCGGGGGCGCTCGGGTCCTGGGCCGGCGCGACACTGATGTATTGGGCATCGCGTCTGGCCGGACGTCCGTTGGTGACACGCTACGGCCGAATCCTCTTCATTTCACCGGAAAAGGTCGCGGCCGCCGAGCGGTGGGCGGCCCGGTATGGAGCGTTCGGGATCTTCTTCTCGCGCGTCCTTCCGGTGGTGCGTCACCTGATCGGCATTCCAGCCGGCATCGTGCGCATGGATTTTCGCCTTTATTCGCTTTATACCCTCGCGGGCTCGACGACGTGGTGCGCGGTCCTGGCCTGGCTGGGCATCCAGGCCGGGCAGGACGAGGCGCTGATGCGCGGCGAGCTGCATCGCGTCACCTTGTGGGTGGCCGGCGCCTTCGTGGTGCTCGGCGCGATGTACTACTTTTTCGTGCATCGCCAGATGAAGGCAGAGCAGAAATCCTGATGGTCCCGGGACGGCCCGCGGCGAGGTTTGACTCGTTTCCGCGGGGTGGCACGAGACCGGATCCGACCGCATTTGCACTCGACAGCCCACCCGGGCATTTTGAGACTCCTGCCGCATTCGTGCGGGCATAGCACAATGGATAGTGCACCGGTCTCCGAAGCCGGTGATCTGGGTTCGATTCCCAGTGCCCGTACCACTTCCCATCCCAGGCCATTGGGGGGAAAAAAACGGCGATATGGGCAGATCTGAACAGGCGGATGACGGACACTGAAGATGGCAAACGATCGAAACATGCAGATTTTGTTGATCGAGGACCATGCCCTGGTCCGCGGCCTGATCGCGAATCACCTGCGCAGCCAGTTTGAACATTGCGAGATCATCGAGGCCGATTCGCTCGCGAAACTCCTGACGCTCGCCCACAAGATCGCGGAAGTGAAGCTGGCGATTGTCGACCTGGAGCTGCCGGACGGCAATGCGATCGAGTGGATTGAAGGCGCGGCGAGTCAGTACCCGGAATTGCGGGTGATTGTGCTCAGTTCGGTAAATCAGGACGTGATTCTATATCGGGCGCTGCGCTGCGGCGTCGCGGGATTTGTGCACAAAAGCGATGACCTTGAGCTGCTGCAAACCGCCATCAAGGCTGTGCTCGGCGGCGCCGGGTTCTTTAGTCCGAATATCCAAAAAATGCGGGCGGCCATGTCCGCGCATCCGGATTTCTTCGCGAAGATCCTGAGCGAGCGCGAGCAAGCGGTGCTGCGCTGCATCGCCCAGGGCTTATCCGTGCCGGAAATCGCCAGCGTGCTGGGCGTGAGCGAGAACGCGATTCGTAAACACCACCATGCGGTGATGGGGAAGCTGGGAATCCACAACGACCAGGAGCTGACGCTCTACGCCGTGCGGAAAGGCTTCGTGCAACCGCATCCGGACCGGTCGGTCAACTAACGATCGGACGTTTGAGGCCGAACTGGTCGAGGGCATCGGCGACGAGGGTGAGTTCGTGCTCGACGTAGGAGCGCAGGCGGACGGTGTCATCCCAGCGCTGTTCCCGGGCGGCCTCCTCGATCAGCGCGAGTTGTTCCGCGAGCGCGGTGGCGCTGACGACCAGCGCCTGGCCGCGAAGGCTGTGAATCTCGAAGGCGGCAGTCGCTTCCCGGACGTCGATCGCGAAAGTGACCCGCTGCCAGCGCTGCAGCAGCGTGGAGCGAAATTCGGCAATCGTGGCGGCCGGCTCGCCAAACCGCTGCAAAGAGGTGACGTCACAGACGCTGCGAGTGATATCGAGGGATTGCTTCGCGCGGAGCGTGGATCCGAGGCCCTTGATGACGGACTCCATTTTCTCCTTGGTGACGGGCTTGGTGATGACCTCGGTGATGCCCGCTTCGAGACA
>DASRKV010000371.1:0-5363 GCA_035648795.1 Opitutaceae bacterium | reverse complement strand
GAGCGAGCCGACGGCGTCAGCCAGCCCGCCCGTTTTCACATACGGGTAGAGTTCGCCGGCGGCGTGAACAATCTTCATGCGCAAAACTTACGCGACGTCTGCGCCGCAGGCCAGTCGAAAGCGGCGGCCCGCTGACGGCTTGTGCCTCTGCATCATTCGTTTGATTAATCGTTTGCGATAAACTGACACCGATAATATCGTCCAATCATGAAGCTTCGCGACCGCCTCCTGGCCTTGTTCCGTTCGTCCGACTACGTGCCGCTGGCCGGGCCGGAAATCTCCCGGACTCTCGGCCTGGCCAGGAAAGAGCGCGACTCCCTGCACTTCGAAATCCGTCAATTGCTCGGCGCCGGCGAGATCGTCCAGATCAAGGAGGACAAGCTCTGTCTGCCCAGCGACGCCGACCTCGTCACCGGCCGGATTCAGTTCCGCCAGGGCGGCTCAGCCTTCGTCGTCCGGGAGCGGGGTCCGGGCGAACTCGAAAAGGACGCGGTCCAGATCCCCGCGGAGGAAACCGGGGTGGCCATCCACGGCGACCGCGTCGTGGTGCGCTTGAGCGATGAACTCAGCCGTCCGCGCGGCGGCCGTCATGGCGGTGAGCCGACCGGCCGCGTCATCCGCATCCTCGAACGCGCCCACGAGACCCTCACCGGCAACCTGCAGCGCACGAAGCTCTTTTTCTACGTCGTCCCCGACGACCCGCGTTTCATCCATGACATCTACGTGCCGGATCCCGCCAAATCGGGGGTGCGGCCGGTGCCCACCGTGGGCGACAAGGTCGTGGTGAAGCTGGACGAGTGGACGCAGCGGCATGTCAATCCCGAGGGGACGGTCGTCGCGCGCCTGGGCCGCACGCACGAGCCGGGCGCCGAACTGGCGGCGATCTTTCATAAATATCGCCTTTCGCCCGAATTCCCGGTTGACGTGCGCCGCGAAGCCGCCGCCCTCCCCGCCCGTGTCGGCATCGCGGAGCTGTTCGGACGGCTCGACTTCCGCGCCGTGCCCACCTTCACCATCGATCCCGACGACGCGAAGGATTTCGACGACGCGCTGTCCGTCGAGAACCTGCCCAACGGCGATTTGCGCATCGGCGTGCACATCGCGGACGTCAGCAGTTACGTCAAGCCCGGCACCGCGCTCGACACGGAGGCGCAGCGCCGCGGCAATTCCACGTATCTCGTCGGCACCGTCGTCCCGATGCTGCCGCCGGAACTCTCCAACGGGCTGTGCAGTCTCGTCGAAGGCGAAGATCGCCTGACCAAGGCCGTCCTGCTCACCTTTCACAAGGGCCGCCTGCACGACACCGCCTTTGCGAACACCGTCATCCGCAGCCGCAAGCGCCTGACGTATCACCAGGCCTATGCCCTGCTCAAGGAAGATAGCCTCGACAAGATCTGCCACCTGCCTTTGCCGCCCGCGCACCAGACGGGCGCGACCGGCCGGGCGCTGTCCGCCTTGCGGCGCGACGAGCTCGCCGACCTGCAGCGCTGGATCCGCCAACTCTGGGATCTCGCCCTCCGGCTGCGTCGCGACCGCATGCGCAACGGCAGCCTCGACCTCGACATGCCCGAGGTGAAGATCTTCGTCGACGAACAGGGCTACGCCGACCGCCTGGAGCGCATCGAGCAGGACGAGAGCCACCAGTTGATCGAGGAGTTCATGCTGGCGGCCAACGAAGCGGTCGCCCACGTCACGCGCCAGCATCGCCTGCCCTCGCTCTACCGGGTGCACGATGACCCGGACGAGGAGAAACTGCAGGAATACCGCAAGGAACTCGCGACGTTTGGGGTGACGGTCGGCGACCTCACCCACCGCGAGGAGATTTCGCGCCTGCTCAATATCCTCAAATCGCACCCCCAGGGGTACACCCTGCGGACCCAGCTCCTGCGCAGTCTGCGCAAGGCCGTCTACCGCGCCTCGGCGGACGGGCATTATGGCCTGGCCAAACAGGACTACACGCACTTCACCTCGCCCATCCGGCGCTACGCCGACCTCGTGGTCCACCGCGTGTTCGACCACTACCTCGTCAAGCACCTGGGCCAGGCCGCCCCGCGCGGCTTTCAGTTCGGCTACAACGTGGCCCGCATGGAAAGCCTGGCGCAACACCTCAGCCTCACCGAGCAGAACAGCGTGGAGGCCGAGCGCGAATCGCAGAAGGTGAAACTGCTCGAATTTTTCGAGCGGGAGGCGGCCCGGAAAAAGAAGACCGTTTTCGCCGCGGTCATCACCGATGTGCGCAATCACGGGCTGTTTGTGGAACTGCCGGACGCGATGACGTTCGGGCTGATCCATATCTCGACGCTGCGCGACGATCTTTATCTGCTGAACAACGCGGGCACCGCCCTGGTCGGCCGGCGTTCGAAGCGGCGTCTCGAACTCGGACAAAAAATCAGCGTCGTCACCGAGCGGGTGGACCGCTTCAAGCGTCAAATCGATTTCCGGCTCAGCGCCTGAGCGCCACGCGCCCGGCTGGAGGTGGGGCTGGATCGCCGAGCCTGCCGCTTCACGCGCTTTGCGCTGGACTGAAATAAACCTTGAAGGTAGCCGCGAGCGCCAGCGAGTGGATTTGGGATCGGCTGTCCACTCGTTGGCGCTCGCGGCTACAAAGCAGGAACTGTTTCCTTAGCCAACATCTATGCACTGAACCTCGTCCTCGGTCGTAGACAAGAACGCCGTCAGGTGATCGATGGAGGAGCCTGCTTGCAGGCGATTCTTACCTCGGAATCGCGAGCCCCCTCGACAGGCTCGGGGCCAGAGCTAAGTCGAACGGGCAAGCTCGCTCCTACAATTTGCATAGATACGGCTGAGGAGCCTCAACGGCGTGCTGCCGTGCAACGTTTCAGCGCCGCGAGCGTTTCCGGGCTCACATGGTGCTCAATGCCTTCGGCGTCGGTCTGGGCGATCTCCTCGGGCACGCCGAGTCCGCGCAGGAAGGCGATGACGATCTCATGCCGTCGCCGCGATTCCTCGGCGAGCTGCGAGCCCTGCTCGGTCAGAAAAATCGCGCGGTACGGCTTGGTGGACAGATAGCCATCGCGTTGCAGCCGGGCCACGGTGCGAATCACGGTGACATGCGAGACGCCGAGACGGTGCGCCAGATCCACCACGCGCGCCTCCCCGTGAATGGCGGAAAGATCGGCGATGGCTTCCACATAATCCTGCGCCGTTTCCATGCCCCGTTCGAGACGCGTGCGACGCAACGCGGACGCCTGCACTTCCGTCGGGCGGGCCACCGCATTTCTCCGCGCGGAGGCCGCGTTTTTCGATGATGGTCCGGGCATGGGCAAAGTCCTACACAAAACTTGGTTGACAGTCCAGCCAGAGAGATGTACCTTCCGCTACATGTTATTTATCGGGCTACGTCCGCTCCGCCCCGGGATCGCGACCGCCGGCCGGAATCCGGCCGTTGCGGGGGAAAAGCCCGGCCCGTCGGGCGGCCGCACCGCGGTCGGCCCTTCCGTGAGCCTCGCGTGAACGATTTTATGGCTGAAGAAAACGACCCGCCGACCGGCCCCCGCCGGCCGGCGGAGGGCGGACCCTTGATGGGTTCACCCCCCGGCCATTTGTCGCTCGAGGGAATGCATGGCAGCGTGGCGGTGCCCTCCTATCAGGCCGGCTTCTGGCGGCAATGGCGGGCGTTCGTCGGCCCGGCCATTCTGATCAGCGTCGGATACATGGACCCGGGCAACTGGGGCACCGATCTGGCCGGCGGCGCGCAATTCAAATACGGGCTCCTCTGGGTGGTCGCCCTCGCCAGCCTCATGGCCATCTTCATGCAAGTCATTTCTTCGCGCCTGGGCGTCGTCACCGGCCGGGACCTCGCCCAATGTTGTCGCGATTGGTATCCGCGATGGACGCGGCTGCCCAACTGGCTGTTCTGTGAATTGGCCATCGGGGCGTGCGACCTGGCCGAAGTGCTCGGCAGCGCCGTCGCCCTGAATCTCCTGTTTCACATCCCATTGTTGTGGGCGGTCGTCATCACCGGACTCGATGTCTTGTTGCTGCTCGGATTGCAGCGCGTCGGAATGCGAACCATCGAAGCGATCGTCCTGGTTCTGGTTGCCACCATCGGCGTCTGCTACTTCATCGAGCTTTTTGTCTTTCCGCCGACCCGGCCGAGCTTCCTGGAAATGGGCCACGCCCTGATCACGCCGGGGCTCCGTCAGGCGGGAATGGTCTATGTCGCCATCGGCATCATCGGCGCCACGGTCATGCCCCACAACCTGTACCTGCACTCGGCCCTGGTGCAAAGCCGCCAGCTGCAGAAAGACGAGGCGTCCCTGCGGAGCGCCATCCGGTTCAACACCATTGATTCAGTCGTGGCCCTGACGATCGCGTTCTTCGTCAATGCGGCGATCATGGTATTGGCCGCGATGGTCTTTTACGGGAAGACCTCCGTGACCATTGCGGGCGGCCAAATCGTCACGTTCAGCCCCGAGAGCGACTGGATTCGCATCGCTTACCTCACCCTTGCGCCCCTGCTGGGTGCGTCGCTGGCCAGCGTGCTGTTCGTCGTGGCCCTGCTCGCCAGCGGCCAGAGCAGCACCATCACCGGCACGCTGGCCGGACAAGTCGTCATGGAAGGTTTCATGCACTGGAGAATCAAGCCCTGGCTCCGGCGGGTCATCACCCGCACGCTGGCCATCATCCCGGCAGTGCTTATCATTGGGATTAGGGGAAACAGCAGCGTCAACGATCTCCTCACCCTCAGCCAGGTCGTGCTCGCCCTGCAGTTGCCTTTTGCCATGTTTCCGCTTTTGCACTTCACCAGTTCCCGCAAAAAGATGGGAGCATGGAAACTCGGCTGGTTTCTGACGATCGCCGGTTGGGGCAGCGCGCTTCTGATCACCGCCATGGATCTCTTTGGATTGCCGGACTCGCTTAAATCGGCGTGGCAGGTCATAGTGGGCGGATGAAACGGTAAGTCCGGAAAGGGTGGCACATGTACAAGACAATTCTCGTAACGCTGGACAGCACTCCGACCGACCAGGCGATCATCGAGCACGTCAAGCGGCTCGCGAAGATCGCCGGCAGCCGCGTGGTGCTCCTGCATGTCGCCGACGGCTGGGCGGCCAGGACCCACGGCGCGGACGCCGTCAGCCCGGAGATCACCGAAGACACGGCGTATCTGGAAAAAGTGCGGGCGGAGTTCGAGGCCGCCGGCATTCCGGCCGAGGCTGAACTGGGCTATGGCGAACCCTCCAAGGAAATCATCCGGTGGGTCCGGGAGAAAGGCTGCGACCTGGTGGCGATGAGCACGCACGGCCACCGTTTCATCGCCGATCTCTTCCTGGGGTCCACCTCGAGGCAGGTCCGGCATAGCGTGAGCGTGCCGGTGCTGCTGCTCCGCGCGAAATAAGGCG
>DASRKV010000370.1:0-4259 GCA_035648795.1 Opitutaceae bacterium | reverse complement strand
GTGCCGTTGACGAATTGCTCGCGCTGCACCGGCCACCACGCCTCCCAGTTCAACGGCGATTCGGCCTCGTGCTCGTTCAGGTCGACGACACGCTGCGCCGCCGCCACCCAGACTGCCAGGTCAACCAATTGACCGAACAGTGGGCCGAGGCGCGCGCGAACCTGCGCGGCGCGCGAAAATAGCGCGCGGACAGTCGGGAGGTGCGGCCGCCCGGCGAGTTCGGCGACGGCAGCGCGCCACTCCCGGTTGCCCGGGTCCTTCGCCAGGAAATACGGTGCCGCTTCCGCGCAGAAATTCTCCCACGTCATGTTGAACGGTGCACGGTCAAACATGAAGCGCCGCGGGGCGGGCGGATGTGCCAGGTGGTGGAAAATCACTGCGCCACAGCGCGCAGCCTTCTCGGGCTGGCGGTCAAGCCAGTCGCGCCCTAAATTGACCAGCACCGCGACGATCGCGCACTGCGCATCCGCAAGGCTGCCGATGGCGCTCTCGCCGTCGTCGTCGCGAATCGTGCCGTCCGGCAGCAGGTCGAGCTGGCCGAACCACCGTTCCAGCTCCGCCTCCTGCAACGGCTTCCCCTGGTCGAGCAGCGTCCGGCAATGGACCGGCACGGTAAGCAACGGCATCAGATCGCCCTGCGTTTGGGCGCGGCGCTCGGCGGCCGCCTGCAGCAGGCGCGAAGGAGCCTGGTATTCCCAGACGATGTTGCCGCCCTCCTTGGTCTGCCGCCAGTTGGCCACGTCGAAGAGCTCGACCAGCCGTTGCAGGATGAACGGATCGACCGGGGGGAAAACCGACGGGGTCATGTGTGAATTGTCGACAGGGATCCGTCTCTAGGATTTCGTGGCCGGTTCACTCTTCAGCCGCTCCGCCGAGGCGAGCACTCCATCGAAAATCGAATCCGCGATCTGAGCCGGGAAGCCTTTGGGGATTGCGGCCTGGACGCGATCGATAACCGCCGGCGTGCGGGAGACGATGTCCGCGATGATTGCCTCCATGTCCGCGATACCGCACCGCTTGGCCGTTTCAATCCAGTGCCGCGCGTGGATGCCATCCCAAAGATAATGGCGATTCTTTCCTTCCACGGCCATCGCCAATTTGGCCTTGTGCCAGTCGAGTTTCTCCGCGCCGCGACCGATGAGCGGCCAGGCGGAGAGCACGTCGTAGAAGGGCGTGAGCCGATACGTGCCGCCGCGTCAAAGATCCACGACGAGATCAGCGCAGAAACCGGTTCTCGCCGGGGTTGTGCGCGGTCTGGCAGCCGAGCACGTTTGCGCCTTCGTTAAGATTTACTATCGCCATGAAGTTCACACGCCGCCTGGAGTAATGAGAATAATCCGCGGCCGCATTTAGACCGCGTAGCGCGCATCTTGTGAAAAGCCGCCTGGTAGATAGACTGGAATCGTGAGCAAAGCCTTCACCAAAGAAGATGACGCGGGCGAGACGCCCACGTTGCCCCGCCTTCAGTCTCCCTTGAGAGCGGGAGAAAGGAATTACCTAACCCCAGCCGGCGCTCAACGGCTGCGCGATGAGCTGGCGCAATTGTCAGGAGAAAAGCGCCCGCCCCTGCTTGCGATCGCGCAAACTGATGGCGAGGCCAAGCGCGAACTTCAGGCACTGGACCAGCGCCTTGCCTATTTGCAGGAAAGCTTGCGGACGGCGGAAGTGATACCGTTGCGATTGGGAATTGGCGATCGCGTGCAGTTTGGCGCGACCGTGACCGTTAAAGAGGGCACTGGTAAAACAACCACCTATCGCCTCGTCGGCGTGGACGAGACCGATCTCGACCGGAACTGGGTGAGTTGGCAGTCGCCGGTTGCACGCGCACTTCTCAACACGCGCCTCGGACAACGTGTAACCTTCAAGTTTCCGGCCGGGCAGGCAGAGCTGGAGATCGTGAAGATCGAATACCTCTGAACCCTCCATGAACTGGGCGTGAGTGATCGGCGGCAGCGGCGGGTCGGCGCACCAACAGCAGTCCTTCGACAAGCTCAGGGCATTCGACTCAGTGCGAGGGGTCATGTTTTAAACTCTTTCATTCCATTCCCTCCTTAATCGCCCTGAGTACGCGCGGACGCCGGCGAGGATCGTTTCGGCGATTTGCGACGGGAAACCTTTCGGAATTGCGGCCTGCACGCGATCGATAACCGCCGGCGTGCGGGAAACGAGGTCCGCGATGATCGCTTCCATGTCCGCGATCCCGCAGCGCCTGGCTGTTTCGATCCAATGGCGAGCCTTGATTTCGTTCAGCTTCCAGTGCGCGCTCGTGCTGCGCACCGCCATGGCGAGCTTGACCTTGTGCACGTCGAGCTTGCCGGCGCCGCGGCCGATTAGCGGCCAGGCGGAAAGCACGTCGTAGAAGGGTGTCAGCCGATATTTGCCGCCACGTTCGTGAAAGAGGGAGAAATTCTTCGCATGTCCGTCGGTAGCGGCGAGCATCCAGTAAACGACCTGGGCCTTGAGGAAGGCCCGCATGTCGTCGGCGGGGCGTTCGCCGGTTTCGAGAATCCGCAGGATCTCGCGCATGCCCGGGCCACCGTCGGATTCGTATTTCTGCGTGCTCGGCCGGCCCAGCGCCTGGCAAAAATCCTCCTGCGGCAATCGCGCGACCCAGCCGCCGGCTTGGCGGGCACGGTCGAATCGCTCGACGGCGAGAACCTTGCGGGCGCCAAACTCGACGATCTCGCACGATGCGGTGTTCAATCCGAAGGCCTGCATCACGCGGGCGCAAAGCCACTCGTTCTCAACGGAGTCCTTCATGTCCATCTGCATGTGGCCCACCAGGCCGAGCGGCAGCTTGAGGATATGCGTGGTTGGCGTCGCACCGAGCGGTCGACACCATTTCCCGCGATGGAACAACAGGGCGGTCTTCTCCTGCGCTCCCGCGAGGGAAATCCGGAACTCATCGGCCTCCGGCTGCCCGAGGATGCGGCCCCCGGACAAGCTAGCCGCGATCACCTGCTCGACCTCCGCGTCGGTAAGCGGCTCGGCGTCGATGCGGTCAAACCCGGTCGGCGTTTCGCCATCGGGCAGCAACTGGACCGCGCCCACGCAGTCGCGCCCGATCGCGGTCAGCAGATCGAACGCCTCGGTTGACGCCGTGACGAATCGGGAGCGGATGCGGGAGCGGATCGCATCGCTGTCCGGCAAGAGATTGTCGAAGTAGTTCGCGACCGGGTCGCCACGGTGCGCGACGTTGCCCGGAGTGAAAGGAAGTGACAGGGAGAGCACGCGGCCGGCCGGTGAGTCGACCCAGGCCGGATCGTATTGCAACGTGGGGGAACCGCGCGACTGCGTCCAGGTGCCGACCCGCAGCCCGTTCATCCAGATCGAAAGCGTCGATGATGGCATCTTTAACGCCCTCCTTCTACCAAGCGTCCGGTTTTGCACCAGCGGCCGGCTTGGCCGCTTTACTCGCCCTCCTCTTGCGGGTGACCGTAGTATTCGGCGGTGGCGTATCGCGCATCTCAATCACGAGACGGCCGCCCAGCGCAGCGACAAGGCGAGCAATCTGGTCAAAGGAAGTCACGTCCGGCGCCCTCTCGATCCGCGCCGCGCGTTTCTGGTTCACGCCGAGCAATTGCCCCGCCTGGGCCTGGGTCAACCCACGGGCTTTTCGCATCCCGCGCAGGACGGCGCGAAGCTGCAGAGACGTGGTCACAGGATAGTTCATGGGACCAGGCTACTATCTAGGGGTAGTAAATGCAAGATACTATTTTAAGATAGTAATCGCGTTTTGCTACCTAAAGATGATATTCAAACCTCTCTTCCTATCTTAAAAAAGAAGGGCCATCCGACAAAATTCCCTTTGCTTCAGTTTGATTATCAATGACTAGACCGCGTCGCTTTAAAAGCCTCCCATAGCTTTTAAAGGCCCCGTTCAAAGCCCCTGGTGGCTTTTAAAGCTAGGATCGACCGCCTGGGAAGCCATCCTAGCCGAAGGATTTCAGCGTACGACGGGTTTCAGCAAACACTGAAACCCGTCGTGGGCTGAACCAGCGAAGCACACAAATAAGCACCCAAAAATCCGGGAATTCCTGACCCGCCTCGTCACTCGGTGACCTGCTCGCGCAACCCGTCGAGCTCGTGAAAGTCTCTGATCCACAGATGATGACGTTGTCGCGTCTGTCTCATCCTGCATTGGACCGATTACGGGAAATCCTCGCCACGACAAAGGCCCCGAATGAAGCGTTCAGCCTGCGGAGGCTTTTCCAAGTGGCATGACTTCCCGCAGAGGTTCAAGTTTCAACGATCAACAA
>DASRKV010000369.1:0-4609 GCA_035648795.1 Opitutaceae bacterium | reverse complement strand
TTTCCGACACGGCCGGCGGCTACTTCCAGGTCCAGTATTTCAATGGTTGGGGGGAGACGATTCTCGACTACAATCATCGCTTTCACGACGAATTGCGGTTCGGATTCATGCTCGCGCGCTGAGGCCCTCCACGAATCACCGTGCCTCGGGTCCGACGGTTGCCATTTCCCGCAGCGCGGCGAGCAGTTCCTGGAAATCCTCGGGCAGCGGGGCATGGAGGTCCAGTGCCTGAGCGGTGATGGGATGCAGGAAGGCGATCCGCTCGGCGTGCAGCATGACGCGTGACGGGACAGGCATCCGGGGATTCTGCCTCCAACCGTAAGTCTTGTCGCCCAGCAGGGGGTGGCCGATCGATTTAAGGTGGACTCTGATCTGATGCGTGCGACCGCTGTGGATCCGACAGCGGACGAGCGCCGCCTGGTCTCCGAAAGACTCCACCACCTCCCAGTCGGTCCGCGCGGGGCGGCCGCCCTCCCCCACGGTCATGCGTTCGCGGTGCACCGGGTGACGGCTGATGGCGCGTTCGATCACCCCGCTCTTCAGCCGGGGCACGCCGGAAACCAGCGCGAGGTACTCCTTGCGCAGATGGCGTCCGGCGAACTGTTCCGAGAGCCCCCGATGGGCCTGATCGTCTTTTGCCACGAGTATCACGCCCGAGGTCTCTTTGTCCAAACGGTGTACGATGCCGGGCCGCTCGATGCCGCCAACGCCGCTGAGTCCGCCGGCGCAATGGGCGAGCAACGCGTGCACCAGCGTGTCCTCGCCCGTACCCACGCCGGGATGCACGACCATGCCGGCAGCCTTGTTGATCGCCAGCAGATGTTCATCCTCATACACCACATCGAGCGGGATCGGAACCGGCTTTAGCTCGGCCGGCACGATCTCCGGCAAAGAAAAATCGACCCGATCGCCTGACTTTACCTCGTCGCTCTTGGCGATGGCTACGCCGTTGCGCCGCACCAAGCCAGCCTCGAACGCGCGCTGCAACGCGGCCCGGCTATGCGCGGGAAACGCCTCCGCCAACACCTTGTCGGCGCGAGCCCGGCGGACATCCGGCGGAACGGTGTAAGAACGCGGATCCAATCAAGCGACCCTGAACGGCCCGGGCCGGGTCGGCAAGCCCGGGGCGCACCCTGGGCGATTCCGACACGGGCGCCCTCGGCCTGACCTACGTGAATTCGCATTGGAGCGACTCCACCTCCTGGAGCCTGGGCCGCACGCCCATGCCCGACGAATACACCGGTGGCAATACGCACGGGAAAGTCCAATGGGATGCCCTGATGGTCAGCTATCGGTTCGGTGTTCCCCTCGCCTCCCGGTTGACCTTCATCATCGAACCGCGGCTAGGCGCCGCGCGGGCGCAGGGTTCCGGCACCACCACGCTTTACGGCGGCATCGCCGGAGGGTTCTCCCAGACATATTCTTTCTCCACCGACTGGGGTCTCGCCGCGGAAGCCCAAGCTGGTCTCGCGTGGCAACCCGTTCCGGGCTGGAAGATCCGCGCCTGCGTGGCCCTGACCCGCTTCCAGATTAGTGGCTCCAATCATCCGCTCGCCGGTTCCCTGCTCTCCCTGCAGGGCGTTCTCGGCGCCGGGTGCACATTCTAACGTCGTGGAGAGGTTTGGGGCGAGCCCACAGCCGGACGGGCTCATTCCGGCACCTTATCGGCCAGGCGGTCGATCTCCTCCATCCAGCCGACGTCAATTTTTTCCCAAGAGATAGTCCGGGTTCAGTTTCTGCAGCGCCTTCGGCACGAACAGGCCGTCCTTGCGGATCAGCTTCCCGTCGAACCAGATCTCGCCGCCGCCATAATCCGGGCGCTGAATGCACACCATATCCCAATGGACCTGTGACTTGTTGCCGTTGCCGCAGTCATCGTAGGCCTGACCAGGGGTGAAATGGAACGAGCCGGCGATTTTCTCGTCGAACAGGATGTCCCGCATCGGTTGCAGGATGTGCGGGTTGAAGCCGAGGGCGAACTCCCCGATGTAGCGCGCGCCGGGATCGCTATCGAGGATTTCATTCAGGCGCCGGGTATTGCTGGCGGTGGCCTCGACAATCCGGCCCTGCTTGAAGACCAGGCGGATCTGGTCAAACGACGTCCCGAGGTAGACCGTCGGGGCGTTGTACTGCAGCACCCCCTCCACGCTCTCCTTGACCGGACATGAAAACACCTCGCCGTCGGGGATATTGCGCGTCCCGCCGCATTCCTCGGCGCCAATTCCCTTGATGGAGAAATTCAGGTCCGTGCCCGGACCATCGAGGTGCACGCGGTCGGTGCGGCGCATGAGGTCGCCGAGCGCCTTCATGCCCGGCGCCATGCGGCGATAGTCGAGCGTGCAGACGCGGAAATAGAAGTCCTCGAACGCCTCGGTGCTCATCCCCGCCTGCTGCGCCATGGCGGACGTCGGCCAGCGCAGGACGACCCATTTGGAATGGTTCACCCGCTGGTCCTGCACGGGTTTCATCAGCTCGGTGACCAGGTGCACACTGGCGGCGGGGATATCGGAGGTCTCGAAAATATTGCCCGACCCGCGGAGCGCGATGTAGGCGTCCATCTGCTTCATCCGGGCCAGTTCCACCCCGGCATGCGGCGCGTACTGGGCTTTGACGGCCGCCCGCATCAGTTCGCGGGTGACTCGCGCCTGGTGAATCAGGGCGAACGGCAGGGCGCCCCGCTGCCGGGCCGCCCGGATCAGCGCCACGACCATGGCCTCGGGCACGTCGAACGCGTCGATGAGCACGCGCTCGCCTTTCTTCAGGCCGGTCGAGAACCCGGTGAGCAATTCCGCCAGTTGGTCCAAACGCTGATCGGTGAGCATGATGGACGAAAAGAGCGGGCCTCCCGTCCCGCCGCAAGCGTGAACGGCGTGTTCAGGAGTCTGGCGGGACGGAAGTCCGCCAGGCTCCTATGGCACCGACCGGGCCGGCGGCGCTGCCAGCGGCTGGCCCTGTTCGGGAAAACAGATGCGGGATACGGCCTCCTGAAAATCGGCGGCGCCGCGGATGATCTCGATCTCCAAGCGCAAATAATACAGCGGGAGCGGAAACCGCAGGTTCCCGTTCAGCCGCACCGAATCCTTTTCGGTGGTGACGAGAAACTCCAGCCCGGCCCGCCGCGCCTGGTCGAACACCAGGTCCAGGTCCTCCTGCGTGAAACGATAGTGGTCCAGAAACCGCTTGGTGTAGATGAGATTCGCCCCGAGCTCCCGGAGGAAATGCTCGAAACTCTCCGGCGTGGCGATGCCGCTGAACGCGCCGACGCGCCGGTTCTTGAGATAATCGAGCGGCTGGCGTTCCGCCAAGCCGACGCGCTGCAGGTGCTGCGGGCGATGCGCGCACTCAATGATGTCAACCCCCGGGTTATGCTTCTGGATCAGTTGCTCCAGCTCGGGATCGCGGCGGCCGGATGATTTGGTGAGAAAAACGTAGGACGCACGCCGCAGATGCTTGACGGGTTCGCGCAGGATGCCGCGCGGCAGGAGGTGACCGTTGCCAAACGGGTTGGTCGTGTCCACCAGCAGCAGGTTGAGCCGGCCCTTGAGCGGCAGGTACTGGAACCCATCGTCGAGCACGAGGGTGTCGCAGCCGAAGCGGCGGATCGCGTACGTGCCGGCTTTGACGCGGTTCTTGTCCACCAGCACCACGACCCCGGGCAAGTTGCGGGCCAGCATGAAGGGTTCGTCGCCGGCCTGTTCCGAGTCGAGCAGCACCTGGGTGCCATCGCCGACCACGCGCGGCGGCGGCTCCTCGGCATGCGTCAACGCGTTCCAAGCCCGGCGCCAGAAGGGCGGGCGCTTGCTCTTGTAGCCGCGGCTGAGAATCGCGACCTTCCGGCCGCGCTCGGCCAGCGCCCGGGCGAATTTCTCCACGACCGGCGTCTTGCCGGTGCCCCCCACCGTCAGATTCCCGACCACGACGACGAGACAACCCAGCGGCTGGTCATGCAGGAGGCGCTGCCGATAGAGCCAGAAACGGAGCTGGATCAGGCCGCTGAACAAAAACGAAACGGCCTGCAGAAACGCCCCGTAAACCGCCGCGCCCGTATCCTCCCGACGGCCCAGGATCACATCGATCGTGTATTGCTCGAAGGCGTAAGATTTTTTCCTCAGCCAAAGAGGCGACATGCGCAAAGCGGAAATGGATTGATGGTTGACGAACGGGGGGACGGTTCGCTTCGTTATGGTTTCCTACCGTCCGCGCCGCGTCATGCAACTTAATCTGCTCAAGTCCAAAATCCACCGGGCCGAGATCACCGACAGCAGCCTGAATTACGAAGGCAGCCTGGCCGTCGACTCCGAGTTTATGGCCGCCGTCGGACTCCGGCCGTATGAGCGGATCCTGATCGGCAACCTCAACAACGGCGAGCGGTTCGAAACCTACGCGATCGCCGCGCCGGCCGGATCGAAATCGATCTGTCTGAACGGCGCCACCGCCTACCTCGGCAAACCGGGCGACCTGGTGACCATCATGTGCTTCGCGGTGGCCGACGAACGCGAGGCCGCCGCCTGGCAACCGAGGGTGCTGGTGCTGGCCGACGCCAATCGCCGGATCGTCAAGCAGACCGGCGGCTGAGCCCAGCCGCCGCGTCGACCGGCCAACCCAGCCC
>DASRKV010000368.1:0-2633 GCA_035648795.1 Opitutaceae bacterium | reverse complement strand
GCCCAAGCCGAAGGAACCCACCAAGCACCAGTATGACTTCGATGTCGCCGCCGGCATCGCCTTCCTGAAGACCCACGGTCTCCACCGGCATTTCAAGTTCAACATCGAGACCAACCATGCCACGCTCGCCGGCCACACGTTCCAGCATGAGATCGAAACGGCGGTGGCGCACGGCCTGCTCGGGTCAATCGACGCCAACACCGGCGATCTCCTGCTGGGTTGGGACACCGATCAGTTCAACACCGACGTCAAGGAGCTCACGCTGGCCATGGTCTCGATCCTCCGCGCCGGCGGCCTCGGCTCCGGCGGATTCAACTTCGACGCCAAGCTGCGCCGGCCCTCCGTCGACCTCGAGGATCTGTTCTATGCGCACATCGGCGGATTCGATGCCTACGCCCTGGCCTTCAAGCTCGCCCGGCGGATTCTGGCCGACGGCAAGTTCACGCAATTCGTGGCCGCTCGCTACAACAGTTTCAACGTCGGCTTCGGCCGGGACATTGAAGCGGGCAAGCTCGGCTTCAAGGAGCTCGAGGACATCGTGTTCAAGCTGGGCGAGCCGGTGCCGCACAGCGGGCACCAGGAGTATCTCGAAAACCTGTTTGGTCAGTACCTCCACAGCTAGGTCTGTTTCCGCCGCTTTCGTTTCGGCCTCCATCATGCTGGAGGCCACTACGATCATCGCCATGGCCTCTCGATTCCTGGGCCGGGCGTGAGGCGCAAAAGGCCGGGCGCATTGGCCGATGCGCCCCAAAACGCGCCGCCTTCGCTTTTTGCGTGGATCTGGACGTGCGGGTGCGCTTACGTGGAATGCCCCGTCTTCATGCCTCCTCCGCCTCCTCGTCCGCATGATCTGTTTCGCCCCACCTGGCGCCGCGGGCTGCTCGCCGTCGCGGTGGCCGCGGCAGCTTTCTTGATGCCACAGGAGGCTCCGCTGGTGTTCTACCCGCTGAACAATCCTTCCCGGGGCCTCCTGCAGCTGCAGATTACCTGCGGGTCCACTGTGACAGGCACGACGAAGTTTTATTTGGACACCGGCAAAGGCTTTAACGAAAACGAGACGATTTCCTGGCCGATTGCGCCGAGCTCGCAACCGTACACCTACACGTTTCCGCTGCCGGATGCGCCGCTCCTCGGTTTGCGCCTCGATCCTTTCGCCAGCGGTCCGGGCGAGTTCACCATCACGAACTGGCGGATCATCGAGCGGCAGGGCAAGGAAGTCCGGCGGTTCACCAGCGACGATCTGCAGCAGCTCAACCAGATCAAGGGCGTGGTCGCCGTGCCAGACGGGTGGAAGCTGGTGGCCGCGGGAGACGATCCCTACGTATGCCTGGATTTTCTGGCACCGATTGTTCCCGAGGGCATGAACCTCCGCAACCTGCAACGCTGCCTGCTTTCGTGGAGCTATCTGGCGCTCATGTTGTGGATCCTTCTTTTGGCCGTGTACTTCGCACTGGTGCGCGGCGGTTCGCTGAAGGAGATCGCTTCGACAACAATCTTTCTGGCCGGCATCGCCCTGCTTTTCGCCTTTGCGGGAAACCGCCGGCTGATCAAAGAGTCGGTTCATTACGCGAGCTTCCGACCCCCGGCCGGTCCCGGCCTGTGGATCGAGTTCGACGTGGCGGTCGATCACCCCTCGCCGGCGCAGTTGTTTTGGGACACGGGCGCTGGGTTCAACGAAAAAGAGAGTGTCACCCGCAGCTACCAATCCGACGGTGGATTTCACGCGCTGCGTTTTCCGTTGCCGGGCGTTCCGATCCGCGCCCTGCGGTTCGACCCGCTCGCGGCGGAGGGGCGCCTCGAGCTTCGCCAGATCCGGATCGTCGATGCGAACCGGATGACGCGACACGTGGTGCCGTTGGCCGCCCTGCACGCCGCAAACCAGATCGCGGCCCTCGAGACCAAGGAAGACCACGCCGTGATCCGCACCACCGCCGGGGCCAACGATCCGATCACCGAATTCGACGCGGCCGAGGTCCAGGTGATCGCCGGGTTGACTGGGTCGAGCGCGGTGCGCCGGTGACCCCGAAGCTGCGCGGACAAATCCTCGGACCAGATTCTAAAGAAACACGCCGTCGCGCATGGGACGCACGGCGTCGCACCGGCTGGCGATCTCGGGGTTGTGCGTCACAATGATGACGGCCTGGCCGTTCTCCTTGGCGAGACGGGTGAGCAGGTCGAAAACGATGCTGGAATTGCGCTGATCGAGGTTCCCGGTAGGCTCGTCGGCCAGGATGATCGCGGGCGCATTGGCCAGAGCGCGGGCGATCGCCACGCGCTGCTGTTCACCGCCCGAAAGCTGAGTGCCCAGGCGATGGGTCTTGTCGCCCAGACCGACCGCCGCCAGCAATTGCGTCGCCCGGTCGTGCATCTCGGGCTCGCTGAGACGCCCCAACTTTCGCATGGGCATCATCACGTTTTCCAGCGACGTAAACTCCTGCATCAGGAAGTGAAACTGGAACACAAAGCCGATGTTCGTTCCGCGGGCGGCGGTCCGCTCGGCATCGCCGCTGTGGGACATCAGGCGCTCGTTGATCCAGATATCGCCCTCGTCCTGCCGGTCGAGCAAGCCCAGGAGGTAGAGCAGCGTGCTCTTGCCGCAACCCGAAGGGCCGACCACTGCGTAGACCTGGCCG
>DASRKV010000367.1:0-4680 GCA_035648795.1 Opitutaceae bacterium | reverse complement strand
ACTGCCTCGTCTTTTCCTCGATGGTGTGCCGCCATATGGATGATTGCCTCGTTCCCGTGCTATGCCACGGATCTTTCAAACTCCACGGAGTATACGTGCCCCGCTTTGACGCTCAGCCGCGGCGTTGAGCCGGCCTGTGCGGGCGCGGGCATCGCCGCGCGGCCATCCCGGATCGACCGGATGCGGATGCCCGCCGGGAGCCGAAACTGATGCACGCCGTCCACCGTGGGCTTCAGCGTGGCAGTCGTGGGCAAGCCGCCGCTCCACGTAAGATCGATTTCTACTCCGCCGCGCGCGCGAAGCCCGGAGACCTTGCCGGCGCTCCAGGCCTTCGGCAGTGCCGGAAGTAACCGTATTTCGCCGGCGTGGCTTTGCACGAGCATCTCGGCAATAGCGGCGGTGCCGCCGAAGTTGCCGTCAATCTGGAACGGCGGGTGATTGTCGAACAGGTTCGGGAGCGTGGATTTCGCCAGCAGCGCGACCAGGTTTTCGTACCCTTTGCCGGCATCGGCCAGCCGGGTCCAGAAATTGATAATCCAGGCGCGGCTCCAGCCCGTGTGGCCTCCGCCGTTGGCCAGCCGCCGGTCGAGCGTTGCCCGGGCGGCCTGGGCGAGATCCGGCGTCTTCTCGGGTGTGATCTGGTCCCCGGGGAACAGGGCGAAAAGGTGGGACATGTGGCGGTGGCCGGGTTCGACCTCGTCGTAGTCCTCCTGCCATTCCTGGATCTGGCCGTACTTGCCGACGCGCAGAGGCAGCAGTTTGTCGCGCGCGGCCGCAACTTTCGCTCGGAATTCCCGGTCGATCCCGAGAGTTTCGCTCGCCTCAATCAGCCGTCCGAAGAACGCGTGGAGAATCTCGGAGTCCATCGTCGGCCCCATGGTGAGGACGGCCCGCTCGCCGGAGGGCAGCTTGTATTCGTTCTCCGGAGACAGCGAAGGCCCCGTCACCAGATGGCCCTTGCCGTCCGGGACCAGGTAGTCCAGAAAGAACTGCGCCGCCTCCTTCATGACCGGGTACGCGCGTTGGGCGAGGAATTTGCGGTCGCGGGTGAAATCGTAGTGGTCCGCGAGGTGGAGCGACAGCCACGCCGCGCCCATCGGCCAGATGCCATAGCGCGCGCCGTCAATCGGCACGGCGTCCCCCCACAAGTCGGTATTGTGGTGCAGGACGAAGCCCCCGGCGTCATAGTAGAATTTCGCGACGCGCCGGCCGTCTTCCCGCGCGGTTTCGATCAGGTCGAACAGAGGCTCGTGCAGTTCGGAAAGGTTGCAGGTCTCCACCGGCCAGTAGTTCATCTCGGTGTTGATGTTAATGGTGTACTTGCTTCCCCACGCCGGACTGAGACTGTCATTCCACTTGCCCTGGAGATTCGCCGCCATGCTTCCGGGCCGGCTGCTGGCAATCAGCAGATACCTTCCGTATTGGAAATAGAGAGCGAACAGGTCGTCGTCCGCTCCGCCGCTCTGTACCTTCTTGAGGCGCTCATCGGTGGGCAGGGCGCGCGCCGCGGCATCCACCGGAAGCTCCAACCGAACGCGCCGGAAGAAACGCTGGTGGTCCGCGAGGTGCTCACGCCGCAGGACTTCATAGGAGCGGGAGGCAGTTGCGAGGTCCCGCGCGCAGGCGACGGCGAGGTCCTTCTCCCGAATTTCGGCGGCGGCGACGATCGTCAGCGTCACGCTATCGGCGGCGGCAACGTCCAGATGATCGCCGGCGCTCTCCATGTGGCCGCCGGAGACGGCGGCTTTCACCTCGGCGCGGAAACGCACCCCGGTATTGTTCTCTCCCCGGGCGTTTTTCGGCAGGGCCTGGCCAGTCAGAATCAGGCGCTCCGGCGCGGCTTCACTGGTCGCGTCGGCCGGCCGCGTAATCGTTGCGCGGAACGAAAGGCTGCCCGGTCTGTCGGCGGTCAGCCGCACGACGATGCAATGGCAGGGCGCGGAAGCAAAGACCTCGCGCAGGTAGTGGACTCCACCCGCCGTGTAGCTGACCGATGCGATACCCGTATCCAGGTCGAGTTCGCGGCGGTAATTCTCCTCCCGCACCGCGCCGCCGAAATCCAGCCACAGATCGCCGAGAGTCTGGTAGACGGGAAGCGCCCGGGGGACGCTGATCATCGTCCGATCCGCCAGCGCCTGCGCCTGCGCCGGACGCCCCTCCAGAAGCAAGCGGCGGACCTCCGGGAAGGATTTGGACGCCTCGGGGTTGCTCCGGTCGCGTTTCTCCCCCGACCAGACGGTGTCCTCGTTGAGTTGCAGATGCTCCTTGCCGGCGCCGCCAAAGACCATCGCGGCCAGCCGCCCATTGCCTACCGGCAGAGCCTGCGTCCACGCGCCGGCCGGCTGCCTGTACCAGAGCTTCAGGGCGTTGTTGTCCGCAGCGCGGCACAGGCCCGGGCCCGCCAGCGCCGAAAGTCCCAAGATGCCGATTAGAGATCGGAGTCGCGTCATGTTTCGGCTTTCGAGTACAAGTTCCAAAGGTTAAGGCAAATCGGACTTCCACCCCCTTAAACCCTCCAGGCCGGGCGGCTCCCATCCAACGGACCAGCGAGAGTCGGGGACTCCGAACCTCGCGGTCCGGGAGAACTTGGATTGGCTGCCACGTTGGAACAAGATTTCCACTTTCGGGGGCTGGCGTTGCAAGCCCCTACACGACTATTAGGGGCGCATTCCTCCGCCCAGCCTCGCTGATAAGCCTAGATTGGAATCGTAACGCGCAGTGCCCCCGCAGACTAGGTTTGGTACTGTGTCCGGAGCATAATATCATCAGAATCTGTAGCTTATATGGAACGGTGGCGCCCGCCGGCTGCTCCAGCTAACGGTTAACCGGGAATGTTGCCGCGCGTTAACCCCCACAATGCCCGCGTCTCTCATGCCAAAAGCCCCGCGCGGGTCGGGCAACCGTCGACAGGCGATCGGCGTAAACGCTTCCAATCTGGAGAGAACGCAGCGCGATAGACAGCATGAGTAACTGTTCACGCCCCTGGTTTTGCGGCAGTTCACCCATTGTCCCTTCCGATTTCTCTGGACAAACCTCGCGTAATCGTTTAACTTGATTGTGGATGAATGCGAGAGCCGCTCAGCGCGCAAACAACAAGCAGGTAACGGCGCGTCGGCATTCGCACGCGCATCCGCCCAGCCGGGAGGAACTGCAGCGGCAAGTCAAGCAGCAGCAGCGTGAGATTGAGAAACTCCGCCAGCAGGTGGTCGAACGGGATCAGCGAGTCGCCGACGTCCAAAAGCAAATCGCCGATGCGGAAAAGCAAATGCTCGATGCCGAAAAGCAGATCGCCGATCTGGAACGGCAACTGGCCACGCGCAAGAAGAATTCCACCAATTCTTCCAAGCCTCCTTCCTCCGACGGCCTGGCCGGCACACAACGCCGCCGTTGCTCGCCGAGGAAGAAGAGTGGGCGCAAACCGGGCGGGCAACCCGGGCACGTGGGACAGGAACGGCAACGCGTGGAGAAGCCGGATCGAACCGAAGAGGTCTTGCCGTTGCAATGCAAGCACTGCGAAACCGCGTTGCCACAGGCCCCGGAGGAGCGGCAGACAACCGGGGATGTCCTCTGCCGTCAGATTGTGGATTTGCCGGAAGTGATCCTGCCCGTGGTCACCGAATTCCAGTATCCGAAGCTGGTGTGTCCCTGCTGCCAGAAAGGGACCCGCGCCGAGGTGCGTTCCGAACACGCCCACGAGATCGGGGAGCGCCTGACGGCGGTGGTCAGCTATCTGATCTCGGCGCGGAAGATGACGCGGCGCGACGTGCGGGCCACCCTGCAGGACCTCTTCGGCGTGGAGATCAGCGTGGGCAGCGTGCAGAAGGCGTGGGAGGAGACGGCCGATGCGGTGGAAGCGCCCTACACGGAATTGGAGGAGGCCCTGGCTACCGAGCCGGTGTTAAACAGCGACGAAACCGGCAGCCGTACCAACGGCGACAAACGCTGGGTTTGGGCGTTGTGCTCCTCGTGGTTTGTGTTCTACCACATCGCCTGCAGTCGGGGCGTGGAGGTGCTGGTGGAGTTGCTGGGGGAGGCATTCGCCGGCATCCTCTGCTCGGACCGTTGTCCGACCTACTTGAGTTACCACCGTGGCCTGGCCCAGTTCTGCTGGGCTCACTTGCAGCGCACCCTCAAGGGAATCGGGGAGTTCGCTTCCACGGCGGACGCCGTGCATTTTGCCCGCGACATGCTTTCCGCCGTCAAACGGCTGTTTGGTTTGTGGTACCAGTTTTGCGGCGAGGCGGGGATTGGCAAGCGTTTGTTGACGCGCACCGAACTGATTCAACAATCGATCCCGATTCAAAAGAGGATCTGCCGTCTGGCGGCGAAGTACCTGGACAGTGACGACCGCGAGGTACGCAATTTGGCGCGCGCATTCTACGTGCATTGGGACAAGCTGTTTACGTTCATCGAACACGAGGGTGTGGAGCCAACCAACAATGTCAGCGAGCGAGCCATGCGCCTGTTCGTGCTCATTCGCAAGATCACGTACGGCAACCGCAGCGCCAAGGGCGAAATCGCCTTGGCCCGTTTGCTCACCGTGACGCAGACCTGCAAGCTGCAGCAGCGGCCGCTTCTCAGCTATTTACTGACTGCGGTTCACTGCCATCGCCGGCGCCAGCCAGCGCCCAGCCTCCGCCCTCTGCAAAGTCAACAACCATAGCGGTCTGAACAGTTACA
>DASRKV010000366.1:0-2968 GCA_035648795.1 Opitutaceae bacterium | reverse complement strand
GATGGAGCGTCGGAGCGTGGTGCCGCGCACGATCGAGTCGTCGACGACCACCAGATTGTCCGTCGGCCGCACCGACCCGTAGAAAACATCGTAGACGTGCGAGGCGAGTTCATTGCGCCATTTCTCCTGCCCGATGAACGTCCGGATCTTGATGTCCTTGCTGACCACCTTCTCGGCCCGCGGCCAGTTGCGCAGGATGAGGTCGTCGAGCAAAGTCTCGTCGAGCATCCCCTTTTTCGCGGCGTCAAGGATGGCGCTCTTCACTTCATCGCGCCGTCGCAGCCGCAGCGCATCCATCAGGCCGTAGTAGGCCACCTCCGCGGTGTTCGGAATGAAGCCGACGACGCTGTTCTGCAGATCGTGGTCGATGGCCGTCATCACCTGGTCCGCCAGCCGGGCGCCCAGCGCCTTGCGCTCGCGGTAGATGTCGAGGTCGTTGCCGCGGGAAAAATAGATGCGTTCGAACGAGCAGGAGGCGCGCGTCAGCGGCGCGGTGAACGCCGTGGACGTCAGCGTGCCGTTCTTCTTGACGACCACGACATGACCGGGCGGAACCTCGTGGACCGACACCGCCTCCAGGTCGAACACGGTCATGAGCGGAGCCCGCTCCGAAGCAAAGGCGACGACCTCGTCGTTCTGAAAGTAATGGCACGGACGGATGCCCGAGGGATCGCGGACCATGAACGCGTCGCCGTTACCGATCATGCCGGCCAGCGTGTAGCCGCCGTCCCAGTTCTGGGAGGCCCGGGTGATGACGCGGACCAGGTCGAGCTCCTCGGAAATCCGGCGGGAAAGCTCACCCCCGGACAGGTTGCGGGCCCGGAGCGCGTGGAAGAGGCCCTCGTGTTCCTCGTCCAAAAAGAAGCCGATCTTCTCGAGCAGCGCCTGCGTGTCCGATGCGAAAATCGGATGCTGGCCGATCGCGATGAGGCTGCTGTTCAGCTCCATCGTGTTGGTCATGTTGAAATTCCCCGCCAGCATCAGGTTTCGCGTCGGCCAGGGACTGCGCCGGAAAAACGGGTGGCACGCGCTCAGGCTGTAGCCGCCGGAGGTGCCGTAGCGCAAATGTCCGAGGTAGAGCTCCGCCCCGAAATCGAAATGCTTTTTGACCGTATCGGTGAACTCCGGATGAATCGTGCCGTCGGCGACCTTTTCGCCGTATTGCTGGAGGAGATCCTTGAAAATCCGGTCGAGCGGATTGGCCTTGATGTTGCGCTCGCGGAACATGAACGGCTCACCGGCCGGCACGTCGAGCTTCACGCACGCCACCCCCGCGCCGTCCTGGCCGCGATTATGCTGCTTTTCCATCAACAGGAACAGTTTGAAGAATCCCCAGAGCGGGGTGCCGTATTTTTCCTGATAGTACGAGAGTGGTTTCAGCAGTCGCACGAGGGCGACGCCGCACTCGTGGGTAATCCGGTCGCTCATGGGGAAGAGGGACGTGGAACGGCCAGCAAGCCTGGTCGGTTATGCCGGTTCATTTCGGGCCTCAAGGTGGTGCACATCTTCACGGGCGATCAAGCCCGTCCATTCCGCTCAGCCGCCGGGAATCGTCAACGGCTTTCTCCCGCCTACCTCTGAAGGAGCAGGATGCGAACCACGAAAAAAACGCCAGACAGCCGCCGCTCCCCGCCGTGGCCGGCCCTACTGCGCCGCCCCGACCAGCTGCACGGCGTCGATTTCCTTGTAGCCCGGTCTGGACGCGAGGTTGAGGGTGATCTTCACATTCGCGACGAGATAGGTCGTCTTCGGCACCCGCACCGCAAACCAAACGATCTCGCGCACTGCGGGCGCCACGTAGGGATCGACGCCTTCCCACCACACGTGAGCCGTGCCGTCAGGCTCGATGGCCTCGATCTTCGTGATCGCGCCCGCCGCGTCGTTCTGCCGCACGCGCACCTCGGTGGCGTGCACCGGTTTCGCAAAGGTCAATTCCAGCCAGTCGGTGCCGACATTCTTGTTTTCCGGGCACCACGCGTCAGGACTGTTGCCGGCGACGGAGATATTGGGCGAACCGGTGGCCTGCGCAGCGGAATACTGGGTCTTGCCGTACTGCGTGCCGGCAGCCGCACTCGTCGCCCACTGGCCGGTGGGATCGGCGATGATCGTCGCATCCTTGAGCTCGCTCGAAGACACGACCGTGAAGTTGCCTGACCCAGCAGCAATCGCTGAAACCGATGAGACCGGCGCTACGGATGGAGCTGGCGCAACACCTGCACCAACTGGCTGAGAGGAAGCGTCGCCGATACTCGCTGTTGCTGGTCGCTCAGCTGTCTTTTTCGGCAAACGCTCATCCGGCAACCGCGCGAGCACACTGGCCGGCGGACGCGTCCAATCCGGCAGAGCGACCTGCGCCACACTCGGGGTCATCAGCGCGATCGCCACCTGATTCTCCAGTTCAAAGAGCTCGATGGGCGGATGCGTCCATCCTTCCCGGTCGACCCGGCTCATGGCCCGATTCACGCACACCATGGCGGCATGGTAATCGCCGCCGCGAGCGCAAAGGGCGCCGCGCATCGTTAGTAAAGGAATGTTGTCCGGGTCGTCAGTGAGCAGCGCATCGAGCAGGCGGGCCGCTTTTTGGGGTGCATCGGCCAGCACGGCCTCATGGGCCAGAGCCATGGTACGCTGAATCACTCGTTCTGTAGCAGCTGAAGTGGCGACGATATGCAGAACGCTCTCTTCGCTCACTGCCTCCCCTTTCCAGCCAGTACCGTCGTGAATCATGAGCCGCGCATGGACAAGGTATTCGCCCGGGGCGAGCTTTCCGGAAGTCGCCGATGACAGGAACCAGACGCCTCCAGCAGCCCGCTCGGCATCAAGTGTAGCGATTGCACTTTCGGGTTTGGCAGCAGGCTGGGCATGCAGTATCGGAGCACCATTCTCCGCCCCGGAGATCTCTACCTCGACCGAATCGGCCCAGGTGCCGGAACCAGGAGCCAACTCGATCGTGGCATTGCTTTCGTCC
>DASRKV010000365.1:0-4541 GCA_035648795.1 Opitutaceae bacterium | reverse complement strand
GCCTGGGACCCGTCGCATGGTGCGACGGGTCCCAGGCGGAATACGACCGGATGGTCGAACAGATGGTGCAGAACGGCACCGCCCTTCGCCTCGACCCGGTCAAACGGCCCAACTGCATCTATGTGCGTTCGGATCCGTCCGACGTGGCCCGCGTCGAGGACCGCACGTTCATCTGCAGCCAGCGCCAGAAGGACACCGGTCCAACGAACAACTGGATGCCCCCTCGCGAGATGAAGGCCACGCTGCACGGCCTTTTCCGGGGCTGCATGCACGGTCGCACGATGTATGTCGTGCCGTTCAGCATGGGGCCGCTCGGCTCCCCCCTTTCGCATATCGGCATCGAAGTCACCGACTCGCACTACGTTGTCGCCAACATGCGGATCATGACGCGCATGGGCGCGGCCGTGTGGCCCGTGCTCGGCGATGACGGCGAGTTCGTGCCCTGCCTGCACTCCGTCGGCAAGCCGCTCAATTCCGGGGAGAAAGACGTGCCGTGGCCCTGTAGCGTCACCAAGTACATCGTTCATTTTCCCGAGGAGCGGTCGATCTGGTCGTTCGGCAGCGGCTATGGTGGCAATGCCCTGCTCGGCAAGAAATGTTTTGCGCTGCGCATCGCCTCCTGCATGGCCCGCGACGAGGACTGGATGGCCGAGCACATGCTCATCCTCAAGGTCGAGGATCCGCAGGGCACCTCCACCTATGTCACCGCCGCCTTCCCGAGTGCCTGCGGCAAGACCAACTTCGCCATGCTGATTCCTCCGGCCCACCTCAAGGGCTGGAAGATCACCACGCTCGGTGACGACATTGCCTGGCTCAAACCCGGCGCCGACGGCCGCCTCTATGCCATCAATCCTGAGGCCGGCTTCTTCGGCGTCGCCCCGGGCACGTCCTACGATTCCAACCCGAATGCGATGGATTCGATCCGGAAAAACACGATTTTCACCAATGTCGCCCTGACCGATGACGGTGATATTTGGTGGGAAGGCATGACCAAGGAAGCTCCGGCTCACCTCACCGACTGGCAGGGCCAGAGTTGGACCCCGGCATGCGGTCGGCCATCCTCTCATCCAAATTCGCGCTTCACGGCGCCGGCGGCGCAGTGCCCGTGCATCGATCCGGCATGGGAGAAGCCGGAGGGCGTCCCGATCAGCGCCATCGTCTTTGGCGGGCGTCGCGCCACCACCATGCCGTTGGTTTTTCAGGCCTTCAACTGGGTCCACGGCGTCTTTGTCGGCGCCACCATGGGTTCGGAGACCACTGCGGCCGCGGTGGGCGCCGTCGGCAAGGTCCGGCGCGACCCGATGGCGATGCTGCCGTTTGTCGGATACAATATGGGCGAGTACTTCGAGCACTGGCTGCGGATGAGAAAGCTCGTCAAGCGCCCGCCGAAAATTTTTCACGTCAACTGGTTCCGCAAGGACGAGAACGGCAAATTCCTGTGGCCCGGTTTCGGCGAGAACACGCGGGTGCTCAAATGGATCGTCGATCGCTGCCAGGGCCGCGTGGCCGCCGAAGAGACTCCGCTCGGCTGGATGCCGTGGATCGAACAGTTCGACATCGAAGGTCTTCCCGGCTACGATCGCGCAAGGCTCGAGAAGGTCCTCGCGATCAACGTGGAGGACTGGAAGCAGGAAGTCCTCATGCAGGATGAACTCTTCCTGAAGCTTTACAGCGACCTGCCGAAGGAGCTCCTTTTCCAAAAAGAGCTGCTCATCGCCCGCCTCTGAGCGGCGCGACGTTGTCCTCAGAGCCCGGTGGATTCCACTTTCCCCGGGCTCGCTTCGTGCCGCGTTGGCTGCGACATCCGGACTTTGGGCGCGCCGCCGCCGCCAAAAACGGCACTGCCCGCGTCGCGGCTGGCGCGGTGCGCGGGCAGCGGAGTTGCTGGGGTCAGGCTGGAAAGAGCGCTTTGGGGGGGCCGGCGATCCGGTGGGAGGTGCAAGCTCCCCGCGGTTGCCCGCGGGGAGCTGCGCACTTAGTCCTCAATCACGTGAATCACGCAGGGATTCCCTAATCGTGTTCACCAGCCGCCCGTGGATTAATCCGGGCGGAATCTTCACAAATTGGCCCCCCGCCAGAAGCGGGTTTGAGGCCGCTGACCGGGGTGCCATCTCCGAGGAACACTCGGATCTGGGGTAACCAAAGAACCACGGTGAAGGTGTACTCTAAACCCCATTACTTTGCTTCGCACCCCTTGCCATTTGTTGAGCGTATCTTGCTCTCTCCTGCCCCGGCCATTGCCCTTCGGGGGATCGCCCGATTTTTCGCAAAATCTGCGGAGCACGCCCGGCCGGCACCTGTTATAACAGGCGGATGAGCACGATCCTCGTCCCCGTCGATTTCTCCGAGGAGACCCCCGAAGTCATTGAATGCGCCGCGATGCTGGCGCGCCGCAACCGCAGCGATCTCGTCCTGATGCATGTCTCGTCCGGCGGTCGCGACGCGGCCTCCGGCGTCGTCAGCGAGGACGAGGCCGGCGAAGCGGCCGACAAACTTGACCGGTTGGAACGTTACCTGCGCGCCGAGGGCTTTCAGGTGTCCACGGCCGTTCGCGCCGGCGAGCCCGCCCGGGAAATCGTCGAGTTCGGCGGCAACATTCACGCCGACTGCATCATCATGGGCCGGCACGACCACGGCGCAGGCACGACTGCGGCCAAGAGCCCGGTCACGAGTTGCGTGGAAAACACCGCGCGCTGCACGGTCGTCTCCGTGCCTTAAGGAATCGGGCGGGACGAAAGCCCGCCTGGTTCCTAATATCCCCCCAGCGCCAGCAACTCCTGCACGGCCGCCGTCACGGGAATCTGCCCGTCGAGGATCGCCTGTTCCCAGGCCGCGCGTCGCGCCGTCACCTTGGGCTGTCGGAAGAAGCGGCTGCGCAGCGTCTCCTCAATCATGGATTGCGCCCATGCGAGATTTTGCCGGCGGCGGCGTTCCACCAGCGCGCCATTCTCGCGCGTCACGCGAAGAAACTCCTCCACCATCGTCCACAAGGCGGGCACGCCCTCGCCGGTGCGCGCCGAGCACGTCAGCGCGCGCGCCGGCCAGCCGGGCGTCGGCGGCGCAAAATAGTGGAGCGAGTCCTGGAGCATCCGCCGCGTGACCTGGGCCCGGGTGAGATTCTCCCCGTCGGCCTTGGTTACGGCCACCGCTTCCGCCAGCTCCAACGAGCCGCGCTTCATGCCCTGCAGGTCGTCGCCGCCGCCGGTGATCGTCAGCAGGAGCAGAAAATCCACCATCGATCGCACGGCGATCTCACTCTGCCCCACCCCGACCGTCTCGACCAGGATGACGTCGTACCCCGCCGCTTCGCACACCAGGATGGTCTCGCGCGTCTTGCGCGCCACGCCGCCCAGCGCGCCCCCGGAGGGAGAGGGCCGGATGAACGCATTCGGTTCCCGGGCCAGTTGCTCCATCCGCGTCTTGTCGCCCAGAATGCTCCCGTGACTGACGCTGCTGCTCGGATCGACCGCCAGCACGGCGACTTTCCGGCCCTGGCGGCACAGCCAGGTGCCAAAGGCTTCGATGAGCGAGCTCTTGCCGGCCCCCGGCACGCCGGTGATGCCCACGCGCACCGAACGACCGGTATGGGGCAGCAGGAGGGCGAGGACGCTCTGCGCCTCGGCAATGCGCGCGACGGCGTCGCTTTCAACCACGGTGATGGTTTGCGCGAGCAACGAGCGATCGGCGTGCCGCACGCCCTGCGCATACTCCTCGGGTGAAAACTGGCGCCGGCGCGGCGGGCGGGACGATCGGGCCGCCGCCGTGGGCGCAGTCCGGGCCGGAACGATGTGGACGGCAAACTCCGGACCCGCGTCCGCGGGCCGCCAGTCCGGGTGCTCAGGGGAATGTTTCATCGGCAAAAGCGGCGGAGTACGATGGCGCCGGCCCCACGGATGGCAATCTGTCATTCTCGGAGCGCTTGCCTTCTGGCGCGCACGCCGTCTTGATCGAACAGGTTGATGTGGCATCGGCGTCTATTCCATGTTGAAACCACCCCCAAGATTCCGGCTGCTTGATGTTCTGGTTATGGCGGGGGTTCTGGTTTTCGCGACGTGCCTCTGCCCATCGATGCGGGCGGCTGGGACCGCCCGCGCGCCGGAGCGCCTGCTCGTGGTGAGCGCCGCCACGGAATATTCCGTGCCGCGGTCCATCGTCCAGGGTGCGATCTTCGAGCCGGCGACTTTCCGGCGCGAGCACGTGATCGTCTTCGTGGCTGCCATGCTGGCCTTCGCGCTGGTCCTCGTGCTGTGGGCGCTGGTCCGGCAGCGGCAGCTCCGCCATCGGATCATGCGCCAGGCGGAGGAACTTGACGAAAGCCGCCGGATCCTCGCCGAGGCCCAGGAATTTGCCAGCCTCGGCTACTGGCGGAACGATTTCAACCAGCCCGCGCTCAGCTTATGCTCGGAGGAGAACTACCGCATCTTTGAGCGTGATCCTCAGCTGGGCGCGCCGACGTTGGCCGAGATAATCAATTATGCAGTCGCGGGGGATCGGGAGCGCTGGCGGGAGGCGATTGCGGGCCTGCAGGCGGACGGCCGGGA
>DASRKV010000364.1:0-3398 GCA_035648795.1 Opitutaceae bacterium | reverse complement strand
TGCCCGGTCTGGCGCAAACGGCGACAGGCCGGCTGCAATCAGGTCGGCGTTCACGAATTCACGGCAATGCATCTCCTCCGGCAAGAAGCGCTGCGCGTAGGTCGTCTTCCCTGCGCCGTTCGGCCCTGCGATGATGAAGAGATTCGGCATTACCGAAAAAGAGCAGATGACCGGTCCGGTGGCTCGTCAACCCTCCGGGCGAGGACTTGTCCCGGCCGACGACGCCGGCCTGAGGCGTTTGGAATTGGCCAAACTCCAGAGGCGGGGTTCGGCGGCCCCGCCCTACCACGCCGCGTCGGTCAGTTCGCGGAACTGCGAATCAAAATCGCCCCGATTGCAGGGATTCAGCCTGGCGCGCCTGCGCATCTGCACGGATATCGCGAATCCACGGGCGGGACCAGCCTCTGCCGAGCGCTACGGCTGGCTGGCTGCTCGTGCCACTCCGGCCCCGATCACATGTGCTTGATCATCTCCGCCGCGAACTCGCTGCACTTGAGTTCGACCGAGCCGGGAATCTGGCGCGCGAGATCGTACGTGACCTTCTTGGCCGCAATCGTGTCCTCCAGGCTCTTCACGATCAGGTCGGCCGCCTCTGTCCAGCCCAGGTAACGGAGCATCATTTCGCCCGACAAGATGACCGAACCGGGATTCACCTTGTCCAGGTTCGCGTATTTCGGCGCCGTGCCATGGGTGGCCTCGAAGACGGCATGGCCCGTCACGTAATTGATGTTTCCGCCAGGCGCGATGCCGATGCCCCCGACCTGCGCGGCGAGCGCGTCGGAGATGTAGTCGCCATTCAGGTTGAGCGTGGCGATCACCTCGTATTCCGCCGGCCGGGTGAGAATCTGCTGGAGGAAGGCGTCGGCAATGACGTCCTTGATGACGAGGCCCGCCCCGGGTTTGCCTTCGGGAATGCGGCACCAGGGGCCGTGGTCAATCTCGACTGCCCCGTAAAACTCCTTCGCCACGCGGTAACCCCAGTCACGGAAGCCGCCCTCGGTGAACTTCATGATGTTCCCCTTGTGGACCAGCGTGACGCTCTTCCGCTTGTGCTGGATGGCATAGCCGATCGCGCTGTGCACGAGGCGCTCGGTGCCGAGATAGCTCACCGGCTTGAGGCCCAGGCCGACCTCGAGTCCGAGTTCGCGATGGGGCGCTCCAATTCCCTCCAACTGCTTCTGCCAGGCCTGCACTTTCTCCGCCGAACCAAATCGAATCTTGGCGAATCCCTGCGGAAACTCGCGCGCCAGGAAGTCGAGCAGCCTGGCCGCTTCCGCGGTGCCGGCGGCGTACTCGATGCCCGCATAGATATCCTCCGTGTTCTCGCGGAAGATGACCATGTCGACCAGATCCGGACGCTTCACCGGCGTTTCCATGCCCTTGAAATAGCGCACGGGGCGCAGGCAGACATAGAGATCGAGTTCCTGCCGCAACGCGACGTTGAGCGAGCGGATCCCGCCGCCCACCGGCGTCGTGAGCGGGCCTTTGATGCCGACGAGGTACTCGCGGAAGGCGGTCAGGGTGTCCTCGGGCAGCCAGGTCTGGAACTTCTTGAACGCCTTTTCCCCGGCGTAGACTTCGAACCACGAGATCCGGCGTTTGCCGTGATAGGCCCGTTCGACCGCCGCCGCGAAGACGCCGGCGGACGCGCGCCAGATATCCGGGCCGGTGCCGTCGCCCTCGATGAAGGGCAATACCGGATGATCGGGAACCTCCAGCCGGCCCCCGGTGATTGTGATCTGGTCGCCGGCAGGAGGAGTTACGTTCTGGTAGGGCATGGGATTGAAACGACCGCAGCGAAAGGCGACGCCCCCGAGGCTATAGCGACGCGCAGAAGCGGCCCAGGCGTTCCAGTCCTTTGACGATCGTTTCGTCGCTGGTGGCGTAGCTGAGCCGGAGGAAGCCTTCCGCACCGAAGCCGCTTCCCGGCACCGCGGCGACCTTCTCCTTTTCGAGCAGGCGTGCGCAGAACTCCTGCGAACCGAGGCCGAATTTCGCGACGTTGGGGAAAAGGTAGAACGCACCCTGGGCCAGCAGGCAGGACACGCCGGGAATCCGGTTGAGTCCCGCGTGCAGCAGCTTCCGGCGGCGGTCGAACGCCGTCAGCATCCGGGCGAGCGACTCCATCGCCTTGGGCCTCTCGCGCAGAGCGGCGAGCGCGCCGTATTGGCCGAACGTGGTGGCGTTCGAGGTGGTCTGGCTCTGGATTTCGGCGCAGGCCTTGGCGATGGCCGGCGGGGCGACGAGCGTGCCCAGGCGCCAGCCGGTCATCGCATACGGCTTGCTGAAGCCGGAGACGACGATCGTGCGCGCCTCCGCCTCCGGACTAAAGGTCGCCACGCACCGATGCTTCACGCCGTCATAAACGAGATACTCGTAGATCTCGTCGGACAAGATGTAGAGATTGTGTTTCACCGCGACCGCCACGATGGCCTCCAACTCGGCGCCGCTATAGACGGCGCCGGTGGGATTCGAGGGTGAATTGAGGAGGACCAACTTGGTGCGGGGCGTGATCGCGGCTTCGAGCTGAGCCGGCGTGATCTTGAATCCCGCGGAATCGTCGGCCAACACGAACTTCGGCACGGCCCCGGCCAGCTTTACCATCTCCGGATAGCTCACCCAATAGGGCGCCGGAATGATCGCTTCATCGCCCGGGTTGCACGTGGCGAGGATGGCGAGATAACACGAGAATTTCCCGCCCGGACTCACCACCACCTGGCCGGGCGCGACCTTCAGGCCGTAATCGACGCCATAACGGTCCGCGATCGCCGCCCGCAGTTCGCTGATGCCCGGCACCGGGGCATATTTGGTCTTGCCGGCCTTCAGCGCGGCGATGCAGGCATCCTTGATGAAGTCCGGCGTATCGAAATCCGGTTCGCCGGCGCCAAAGACGCAGACGTCCTCGCCGGCGGCCTGCATCGCCTTGGCCTTGGTGTCGACGGCGAGCGTGGGCGAAGGCGCGACATTGCGGGCCCAAGTGGAGAGCGGTGGTGGAGAAATGCTCATCAGAAGCGGGTGACCACTAAAGAATCGGTTTTCGGAAATGCAAGCCACCGCGCAGATTTCGTTCGGGGGAGGGGCGCAAATCCGCCGGAATCATGCTCGCGGCGTCGGGTCGCCGCCCCTCGGCAGGCTCGGGGCCCTGATCTCGTCGAACGGGTTTGTCGGCGGGCCGTTTCCCGAACCCGCCGTGGCCCGGCGACCAGCGCCGGCCCGACCCGGACTGGCTGGATCCCCCTAGCCCGGATGTTTCACGCTCTGCTCGACAGCCTGCGTGCAGACTGTCGATGATCCTCGGGCCGAGCGCGCTAGCCGGCACATCCGGGCTACTGGCAAAACCGCCCCCAGAACGCTCCGCAGGGAGACCAGCCAAGTTCCTGGGATTTTCTTGGGCCAGA
>DASRKV010000363.1:0-9853 GCA_035648795.1 Opitutaceae bacterium | reverse complement strand
GGTCGTTGGACGCAGTGCGCCAGGCGGGCGCGAGTCCGAAGATCAGGCCGGTCAGTGTGGTCAGGGCAAGGGCAAACCACAGCACTCGACCATCCAGGCGCACCTCTTCCAGTCTTGGGATGTCGGCGGGCGCGATCCGGATCAGAAACCGGAGCCCCGCAGCGGCCACCGCGATGCCCAACGCTCCGCCGAAAAATGCCAGGAGCAGGGTTTCAGTCAGGGCCTGGCGGAGCAACTGCGCGCGACTCGCCCCCAGCGCCATGCGGATCGCTGAGTCGGCGCTCCGCGCCTCGGCCCGCACGAGCAGGAGATTGGCCACGTTCACGCAAATGATCAGCAGGACCGTGCCGATCGCGCCCAACAAGACCAGCAGGCCAAGGCGGGACTTGCCCACGACCGTTTCCTGAAACGGAGTGACGACTGCGCGCAGGTCGACCTTTTGTCCGGAGAGCTGCGCCAGTTGGACCCCGAGGCCGTTCAACTCGGTCAGTGCCGCCTGCGCCGTGATCCCGGGCTTGAGCCGGCCGATGACGCCGTAGTTGAAATTCCCCATCAAAACATCGAGTTCCTGAGCGGAAAAAACCTTGGGCTTGAACAGATCCGGTTGGGTCAAGGCGGTATGATACGAGAGCAAGGTGTGGGCATTGGGAAAACGAAACCACGCTGGAAGCACGCCCACGACAACCTGGGCCTCGTCATCCAGCATGATGGTGGTGCCGATGACGGCGGGATCGGCGCGGTATTTCCGCCGCCAGAGGCGATCGCTGAGGAGCACCACGCGGTCTTTGCCCGCCTCGTCCTCTCCCGCCAGAAAGGCGCGGCCGAGCGCCGGTTGGACGCCAAGCGTGGCAAAAAGATTGGCGGAAGCCCGCATCCAATCCACCCGTTCCGACTCGCCGTTGCCGGTCAGGCTGGCCCAACCCGGGTCGACCACCGAAAGGTTCTCGAACGACGTGGCCTGTTTGCGCCACTCGGTGAAGTGGCGGGCGCTAGCGGGCCACACTCCCGGACCGGACACGGGGATCGATTCTCCCAGAAAGAGCAGGCGCTCCGGTTCGCGAAACGCCAGCGGACGCAGCAGAACGCCGTTGACCACCGAGTAGATGGCCGTGGTGGCGCCGAGACCGAGCGCCAGCGTCAGCACCACCACCGTGGTAAAGCCGGGAGTTTTCGCCAGTTGCCGGAAGGCAAAACGCAGAGAAGAAAGCATGGGAGATTGAGGTTGGATCCAGAGGAACAACCCACCAACCGGGAGAAAGTTGCGGCGTTCTTGGCGAAAAACGGAAGCGTCGGCCACTCCTTCCGCGCCGGCCTCCCCCGGCCGACATCGCTGATGCTGCTCCGATGATTCCGAGACCAACGATCGTTTTCAGAAAACTTTCCGACCCAGCCAGCCGCGGCGCAGAAGAAAATGGCTGGTCGCCCACGAAAGCGCGAAGCCGGCGAATGTTGCGACAAAGAACTTGGCCAGGGGACCGAGCGGGGCGTTGCGCAACGCAAGTTGAACACCGACAACGGGGATAACGTGGATCCAGTAAATGCCATAGGAATCCGCCGCCAGCGCCCGCGATCAACGCGCGGCGCGGCCGAGATGATCTCGAAACACGCAAATCAATCCGATGCACATCGAGACGCAGACCAGCGCCTCGTAAGTGGCATAATACCAGGGCCGCCAGCTAAACCCTCCGGTGCTGAACCAGCTTCCCTGAAACGCTGGCAGCAAGCGATGCGCGGCGTAGAAAGCGGACGCGATCACCGCAATCCATGCCCAGCGGCGACCTTGGGCCGAGGACAGCCGATCGAGCCAGCGGGTGCGCCACGCCGCATAAGCGAGGTTCAGCGCGAGCAAATCGATGACGAACCAAAGGTGGGCAAACTCCTACGCCCACTTTCCACCGGTCAGGCGGTGGATCGGCAGCCACGCCAGCAACGGAAGTCCGAAGCGAAACATTCGATCCACGATGAATGCCCGTGTTCCTTTGCGATTGGCGGATCCCGGCGTGAAGTAGCCCGAGATGAAGAAGAACAGCCCCATGAAGAACATGGAGTTGATGGTGATGAACGGGCCGAGGACGGCCGCGCGTTCCGTCTGGCCGACCGGCCACGAGCCGCCCGTTGGCCCGTAGGCCTGCGCGGCGTGATGTGCCACTACGAGAAAGACGAGGAGGATCCTGAGATTGTCCAGGAACCACATGCGGTCCGCGGGGCGGACAGTTGGCAGCGGGGAGGCGACAATCGCTGGCATCGGTGAAAGCATTCAGTCGAGTGACAAGGCGGCTAATCCGCCCGCAACGCTTCCACCGGGTCCACCCGCGTGGCTTTTCTCGCCGGCAGCCAGCAGGCCGCCAGGGTCACCGCCAGCAGGGCCAGCGCAACGAGCGCGAACACGACGGGATCAAGGCTCGAGACATTGTAGAGCTGGCTGGCAATCAACCGCCCGGCGCCGATGCTGCCGAGGGCGCCGATGCCCAGACCGATGAGCACGAGCTTCATGCCGCTCCGCAAAACGAGCGCGACCACCTGACCGGTTCCGGCACCAAGGGCGATGCGGATGCCGATTTCCCGGGTCCGCTGGGCCACTGAATACGCCATGATTCCGTAGATGCCGATGCACGCCAGCACCAGCGCGGTAAAGGCAAAAACGCCCAGCAGGGTCAGCATGATCCGGCGCGTCTGGAGCGTGTTTCCGACCGATTGCTCCAAAGTTCCGAGGTTGGCGATGGGCTGTTCGGGATCGACCGTCAGGATCGCTTTCCGAACCTCCGCGACCAACGTGAGCGGAGGCACCTGGGTTCGAACGACGATGCTCGTGTACCACGGGAAATAGACTTGTGAAAAATAGACCTGCGGCTGCGGATCGAGATCGAGACTGTATTGGCGGACGCTGCCCACGACGCCCACCACCTCCCAGACGTCGCCTTTGAAGTGCAGCAGGCGTCCAATCGGGTCCTCCTTACCGAAGAATCGCTGAGCGAGCGCTTCATTGATGATCATGACCTTCGGGGCTTTCATATCGTTATCCGCTTCCGTGAAGAAACGGCCGCGGAGCAGCGGAATGCCGACAACCTTGAAGAAATCTCCGGCAACGGAATCGAAGCCGGCGTTGAGGTCATTCCGGGTTTCCGGTCGGTCTTCGCGACTGACCAGGTCGCCGTAGCCGACGATCCCGTTCATCGGCGTGGATGAGGCCATGCCCGCGCCTGTCACTCCCGGGATCTGTTCGATGCCCTGCAGGATTGCCTGGACGAAGCGCGCCCGGTGCGCCGCGGTCGGGGCCTTGCTGTTCGGCTGCGTCAGGTCAAAGGTGAGCACGTTTTCCCGATTGAAGCCAGGGTTGGCCTTGACCGCCTTGGCAAAACTGCGCAGCAGCAGCCCGGCGGCAACGAGCAGGATCACCGTCAGGACCGTTTCCGAGACGATGAGGAGCGATTGCAGGCGTTTCCGCGCTCCGACGGTCGAGCCGCGCAGGCCTTCTTTCAGATGCTGATTCAGGTCGGGTCGCGCCGCGCTCAAGGCCGGGAAAATCCCGAAGAGCAATCCGGTGGCGCCGGTGATAAGGAGGGCAAACAGCAGGACGCGCGTGTCGACTCCCACGTCGATCCCGGACCCGACTTGGATCCCCGCAAACTTGACCAGCGGGTCAATCGCCCAGGCGCCTAAAAGTACTCCGGCAAGTCCGCCGGCCAGCGCCAGCAGCATGCTTTCGGTCAGCAATTGGCGAAGGATGCGGCCCGTGGTGGCCCCGAGGGCGACGCGGACGGCGATCTCCCCCTGGCGCGACGACGCTTTGGCGAGCAGGAGATTGGCCACATTGGCGCAGGCGATGAGCAGGATGACGCCGACGGCGGCGAGGAGCGTCAGGACGTAAGGCCGCGTGTTGCCGAACAGCGCCTCCTGCAGCGTTTGGAGGGTCACCGTCCATGGTATCTTGAACTTTGGATACGACGAGTTGAGGGCGCGCTTGGCGACATTCAGCTCCTCCTCCGCCTGCCGCATCGTCGCGCCAGGCTTCAGGCGTCCAATGACGAAGCAGATGTAATTATAATCGCGCGACTGTTTCCAGGCCTCGGCGCGGATGGTGGCGGGCGTCAGGAAACTCACGTTGGTGGCGACGAGGGCATTGGGGGGAAGCACGCCGATGACGGTGTAGCTCTCGCCGTCGAACCGGAGGGTGCGGCCGACCATGCCGGGGTTGCCCTGGAAGCGCGACTGCCAGAGCTCGTAAGTGATGATGACGACGTGGCGGTCGCCGCCGGGGGCGTCGTCCTGCGGAGTGAAGCCGCGGCCCAGGGCGGGGTTGAGGCGGAGCACGCGCAGGTAATCGGCGCTCACTTCCAGACCGCTGATGCGAACCGGCTCACCTTCTCCGGTGAGGTTCTTGTCGGCCTGGTGGGCCGCCGCGATGGTCCCCAATAGGGTCGTGTGATCCTGCCAGTCCATGAACACCCCGCCCGAGCTGATCGCGATTCCCCCGGTGTTCGGGGCCTCCCAGACCTGCACGATCCGGTCGGACTCCGGGTAGGGCAGGGGCCGGAGCAGCAAGGCGTCGACCACGCTGAAGATCGCGGTGTTGGCGCCGATGCCGAGCGCGAGGGTCAGGATGGCCACGGCCACAAAGCCAGGCGATTTGGCGAGTTGGCGATAGGCAAATCGGAGATCGTTCATGGCAAAAGGAGGGGAGAGATGAGAATGGTTTTGGCGCGGTGTCTGCTTCCGGCGGAAGTTCGCGGTTCGCTGCTTCTCGATTCAGATTCTTTCCGCATCATTCCGCCCGTAACGCGATCATCGGATCGACGCGGGTGGCCCGGCGGGCGGGCAGATAACAGGCGATCAGCGCGACGAGTGTGAGCCCGGCCGGAACGCCGATGAAAGTCGCTGGATCAAGGGGACTGACCCCGTAAAGAAATCCCGCCATCAGGTGGCTCATGGCCAGGGCGAGCACGAGGCCGGCGGCGACACCCATGGCGGTCAGCAACAGGCCCCGTTTGATGACGAGACGCTGGACGTCCTGCGGCGTGGCTCCCAGGGCGATGCGCACCCCGAATTCTTGCGTGTGCTGGCTGACCGCGTAGGCCATGACCGCATAGACGCCCATCGCTGCGAGGGCCAGCGCCACGAAGCCGAGCAGGAGCAGAAGGCTCGACGCCATCCGCTGGGGAAACAACACCATGCTGGAATGCTCGGCCAAGGGCAGTGTCTCCAGCAACTCGACGCCGGGATCGAGATCGCGCATCGTTTGGCGGAGCGTGTTGGTGAAAGCCGCAGGGTCTCCCTGAGTGCGCACACACAGGCTCAAGTCCAGATCCGGCACGCCTTGCTGGTAGGGAAGGTAAAAGAAACACCACGGGCCTTCATCCAGGTGGTTATACTTTCCACCCTTGGCGACGCCGACAATGGTCCGCCAGACGCCGCCGGTGCGGAAACGGCGGCCGAGCGGATCCTCGCCCGGCCAGAAGCGCCGGGCAAAATACTCGTTGACGATCGCGACCGGTGCCGCGCTCGCGTCGTCGGCGTCCGTAAAATCGCGACCGCCGACAAGCGGTATCTTCATCGTGGCGAAATACCGCGGCGAGACGATGGCAAATTCGTAGGTGGTGTCCTCGCCGTCCGGGCGTTGGTAACCTTCCACGTAGGCGTCCGAGCCCATGCATCCGCCCAGGCCGAGCGGAAACCAACTGGCCAGCGCAACTTCCTCCACGCCGGGCAAGCCGGCGAGGCGCTGCCTGGCCTGGCGGTAGAAGACTTTGCCCGTCTCCGGGTTGTAGCCATTCATCCCGATCTGCAGTCCGGCGATGAGCACATGATCAGGCTTGAAGCCGAAATCGATCCGGCTCGCCCGTTGCAGACTCTTGGCGCACAAGCCGGCCCCGATCAGCAGCACCAGGGCGATGGCGACCTCTGCGATCACGAGGCTGTTACGCAAGCGATGGTGGGCCGCCCCGCCTTGGGATGAGCGTCCGCCTTCCTTCAGCACCGCGTACAGGTTGGGCCGGGCGGCCTGCAGGGCGGGGAAGAGGCCGAAGGCCAGCCCGGAACCGAGCGTCAGCAGCAACGTCAAGCCAAGCGTGGCTGCATCCAGCGGGAACTGGAGTTGGACACGGCCGACGAGCTCGGCGGGAAGGAACCACGGCACGGTGTCCACGGCCCAGCTGGCGAACAGCACGCCGGTCGCGCCGCCGAGCAGCGCCAGGAGTATGCTCTCGGTCAACAATTGCCGGATCAGACGGGCGCGGCTCGCGCCGGCGGCCAGTCGGATGGCGATTTCTTTCTGGCGGCTGGTTGCGCGGGCCAGCAACAGGTTGGCGACGTTGGCCGCCACGATCAGTTGGACGCCCAGGCTGACCGCCAACAGCAGTTGCAGGGCGGGCCCCATCACGGGTCCGGCACTCCAGGGACTCTGGGAAAGCGGCACGACGCGATGATGGATGCCGGTGTTGTTTTTCGGGTACGCCCGGGCAAACTGCACATCAAGCGCGGCCACCGCCGCCCGCGCCTGTTGGATACTCACATTCGGCTGGAGCCGCGCTAGGTTGTGCCAGCCTCGGGCGTTGCGATCGGTCAAAAAATAGGTGCCCTGGTTTCTGACCTCCCAGATCATGGACATGGGCGCCCAGACATCGAAGGTCATCGGGGGCATCGAGCCGCGAAACGAAGCCGGCACGACCCCGACGATCGTGAAACGGTGCCGGTTCAGGTCGACCACCCGGCCGAGAACCGACGGGTCGCTGCCGAAGCGCCGGCGCCAGAGATTCTCGCCGATGACGAGGACGGGGTTTCCACCGGGTTTCTGATCCTCGTCGGGCAGGAACGTGCGGCCGAGGAGCGGCCTTACCCGAAGCAACTCGAAGAAATTAGCCGAGACGATTTGCGCATCGATCCATTCCGGCTGGTTGTCGACCGTGAGGCAGACGGACGTGGGCATCGACGCCTCGGTGCCGGCGAAAAGCTCTTGATGTTGACCGACATCCCGCAAATCGGGCAGGGACACGCATCCGCCCCCTTGGTTGGAAACGAGGACAACGAATTGTTCCTGGTCCGTCACCCCGACCAACGGGCGCACCACGATGTTCTTGAGCCAGCACAACACCGTCGTGTTCGCCCCGATTCCCAAGGCCAGCGACACCACCACCACGGCGGTGAAGCCGGGTGCCTTGGCCAGTTGCCGGAATGCGAATTTGAGGTCGTTCATGGCAGAAGTAGCGAGTAGCGGGCGGCGGGGAGTGAGTAGGAAAGGACGCGGATAAAGCGTTTTTGCATGCTCGATACTCGCTACTCGATGCTCGCTTCTGATTCGTCACTCCTTGCTGAGCACGATGTGGTAACGATCGATGGTGGTGCCGATCTCGCGATCGTAGACGGCAACGGCGCGCCGTTGGTCCGCGAGCGCCTGGTAATAGTTGGCTTCCACTTCCGCGAGCTGATCCTGGTAGTTCAGCACGACGAATGTGCTGGTGCCCGTGCCGGCCCGGAGCTTTTTCAGTTCAGCGTCGAGCGTCTTCTGGGCGAGATCGAGCGCGGCGCGCGCGGCCTCAACGCGCTTGCGGGTGGTCTCGACGTCGCCGGCGGCCGCAGTGACGCTCAAAGCGATGTTCTCCTTCAGGAATTCGAGGTTCTCTTCGTCGCGCCGGTGTTGCAGCCGGGCGGCGCGCGCGTTGCCCCGGCCCTGGGCAAACGTCAACGGAACGCTGACCTGCACGCCGGCGGAATAGGCCCGGCTGTCTTCGTTCGACACCATGCGGCGGCTCGCCGCAAAATTCTTGTCGTATCCAGTATACCCATAGCCCCCGACGAAATCCACCTGCGGCAGCAACTGATTGCGGGCATAGGCGGCGTTGTAACGGCTCTTGTCGAGGCCGAACCGGGCCTGTTGAAAATCGGCGCGCAGTTCATAGCTCTTTTTCAGGTCCTCGGCGACGTGCAGCGTCAATTCCGGCGGTTCCGCCGGAGCGATGGCGAGCAAGGGGCCTTCGTTGGAGAAAGCATGCTCGCCGAGCAACAGACGGAGCCGGTTGTCGGTATCCCGCACGGCTTGGGTGGCAAAGAGGATGCCTTGTTCGCGCAAGGCGACCTTGGCCCGCGCCGAGACGACATCGTTCTCGGACATGCTGCCGACCTTGAAGCGTTTCTCGTTCTCGGCGACCAGACCGGCGGCCAGATCCCGGGAACGCTGCGCCGTCCGCAAGGAGGCATGCGCCGCGATGAGATCGCTGTAGGCCACGATGACGTTCGTGATCGTGTCGATGACCGTCTGACGATACTGCCAGTCGGAAATGGCCCGGTTCGCCTTGGCCACCCGCAGACCGAGATTGGCAGAGCTGCCGGAAAAGCCGAAGCCGCGCAACAGGGGTTGCGTGATATTCACGCCGCCGGTGGTCAGAAAGTTGTTCGTAAATCCGTTGTAGGGTCCCCGCTGATTGACCGACGTGCCGCCGATCGAGTATTGGGTGCCCCAAGGCATAATGCCGACGAGAGCGAGGCTGTAATAATCAGTCTGAACGAGGGTGGCAGGAGGCAGAAATCCGTTGTCGGCCGAAGGCTGCGACGAGGTGTACTGTTCGCTGTAGCTGCGGTTGAAGGTGAGCGCGGGGTCGAAGGAACCATAGGCGGCAAGCAAGCTGGCGCGCCCGATGGCCCGGGAATAGGTGTCGACCTTGATGCTGCGGTTGTTCGCCAGGGCGAGGCGGATCGCGTCGTCCAGCGTCAGGTGCGTGGGCGCGTCCTGCGCCGCCAGCCCGGCGACCGCGGCGGTTAGCGAAAGAATGAGCGAAAACCAGCGCCGCGACGGTGAATGCGTGATGCTGCAGGGCGACCGGTCACGGCCGCCAGCGGAATGAGAAAAGGAGTGTTGGTTCATCTGAAATCGGCAGGCGGCGTACGGAAGTCGGAAATCACTTGATGATCAGGCCGTCGGCGAGGCGCACGATGCGCGAGCCAAAGGCGGCGTTGTCGTTGGAATGCGTCACCTGGACGATCGTGACGCCGTCCTCCTGGTTGAGCCGCTTGAAGAGCTGCATGATCTCGCGGCCCTGGTCGGAATGGAGGTTTCCGGTGGGCTCGTCGGCCAGGATCAGTTTGGGCGTGGCCACGAGGGCCCGCGCCACGCCGACGAGTTGCTGTTGACCTCCCGAGAGCTGGTTGGGATAGAGATCTCTTTTGGCGACGATGTGAAAGCGGTCGAGCACGTCACAGACGATGCTCTCGCGCTGCTTCCTGGGCACGTCCCGATAGCTGAGCGGAATCTCCAGATTCTCGTAGACCGTGAGATCGTCGAGCAGGTGATAACTCTGGAAGATAAAGCCGATGTTCTTTTTCTGCAGATCGAACCGCTTTTTCTTATCCATCGTGTGAACCGGCTCTCCGCCAAACCAGTATTCCCCGTCCCAGGCGCTGTCGTGCAACCCGAGCACGTGCAGGAGCGTCGATTTGCCCGAGCCCGAAGGGCCCATGATCGAGACGAATTCGCCCTCGTTGATCTCAAGAGAGATGTTGCGGAGCGCGTAGAACGGCCCGCCTTTGAGGGGATAAACACGATTGATGCTGCGGAGTGTGATCATGGGAGGCTTCGAAGGGGCGGTGGCGGGTTGTGGGGTAGAACTGGTGGCAGCGGTGTTCGAGGATATTATCCTCCTGCTGGCGACGTTGTTTTGCATGAGCTATGCCAGCGGATCCGAATCTTCATAAATCATTGATGTCCAATACAAAATTCTACGGATTAAGGTGCTGGTCGCACGGAATTGCCCGTCTTCGGAACAGCTCCGTCCCAATTTTGGGAAACGGCAAGGACATCGGTTCAGCGATGGCTCGCTGAGGGCGATGACAGGGAGAAGAAGTGAGCTCGTTCAACCAGAGTCGT